>JBEHXB010000031.1:0-13574 GCA_048498895.1 Pseudomonadota bacterium | reverse complement strand
TCAGCTGATAGGGCGGCGTGCCGGGCAGCGTCAATCCGGTCAGGTAGTAAATGTCGGCAAGATTGTCGCCCGACAATCTGAGAGCGGCGTGGTAATGGTCGAACTGAAAGGGATGATCGATCTCGCCCGTGATCGCGGCATGGGTCTTGCCTGCGTGGATGTCGGCGCTAAAGGCATAGGGCCTGGACTCGTCCACGCCCAGCAGCGGCCCGCCACGCACATCGGCATCGAACAGCTTGTTGTTCAGCGTGCCCTTGCCGTTCAGCACAAAGGCGCCGTGACGGCCGCCCTGTTCATGCGAGTTGACCGTGCCCGTGAAATCCAGCCCGCGCACGCCGTCATGAATTTCGATGTTTCCGTCGCGGATCTCGAAGCGGTGGATGGGCGGCAACTTCCATGGCCCGGCATCGCCACCGCCGGCGCTGTCCCAGTTCGAACGCCCCGAACGCTGGCGCACGACAAGCACATCGGGATTGTCCAGCTCCACCGACGGCAGTACCAGCCTGCCCACGAAAAGCGGCAGCAGCCGCAACTCCACCTTTATGTCGGCGAAGCGCCCGGCGGGGCGGGCGTTCCTTGCCATCCAGCCGGGATTTCGTACCTCGACCGATCGGGCATGAATGCGCGGTTGCAGCCGGAACAGATCGACGGACAGATCGCCCTGGATGCGGACGTCGCGTCCGAGGCGATGCGACAGGTAGGCGCCCACCGGTCCACGCATGCGATTCCAGTCCATGAGAGAGAGCGCCACCACCAGGGCGGCCAGCGTTCCGGCAAGCGCCAGCAACGCCCATCCGGCAAGGCGGCGCCAGGAGGCGCAAGAGCGGCCGGACGTGGTTGCATGCTTCGCAACGGGCATAATAATCAGCGGTTTGCAGCGGAACTCCGGTCAGGAAACGTGCGAGGCGCAAATGCGCTTCTTGGTCCGCGGCGAAACTTCCCGCTTGCGCGGACGTTCGGAACCGGAGGAACCTTTTCACCCCGGCTGAAAGGCCCAGCAGGCATGAAGCGCCTTACCGCTTGGACGCTGTTGCGCGAAGGCGTGAACGCCTTCGTGGAGGACCACGCGCTCACGCGCGGAGCGGCCATCGCTTTCTACGCGGTCACCGCGATCGCGCCGGTGCTGTTCATCGCCACGGCCATTGCGGCTTTGGGGCTGGGCGAATCGGCAGCCAGCGGCGCCGTGCACTTTCAGCTTCGCCGGATCATGAGCAAGGAAAGTGCCGACCTGGTGCAGGCGGCGATCCTGCATGTGCGCGGCGGCCATCACACGGTTTTGGGAAGCGTCATCGGCATTACCGCCCTGGTGGTCACCGCCTCAGGCTTCTTCACCGAAGTCGAAGACGCCCTCAACGTCATCTGGCAAGCGCCGCGCCACGAATCCTATTTCTACCAGCTGGTGCGCGGGCGCATTCTCAGCCTGCTGCTGGTGATGGTGCTGGGCATGTTGCTGCTGTTTTCCATGCTGATTGCCACGGGTGCGCGATATGTGGGCCATCTGTTGGATGACGAACCGGCCCCCCGGCTGCTGGTCGACACGTTCGATCTGGGCCTTTCCTTCATCGTGGTATCGCTCCTGTTCGCCGCGTTCTACAAGCTGCTGCCCAACTGCCGGCTGCGCTGGCGTGACGTGCTGGTAGGCTCCTGCGGTTCAGCGGTTCTGTTCGGAGCGGGCCAGACCCTGATCGGGCTTTACCTGTCGCGGTTCATCACCGCCAGCATCTATGGTGCTGCGGGCGGCGTGATCGTGATGTTGATATGGGTCTACTATTCGGCCCAGATCTTTCTTCTGGGCGCCGAGTTCACCAAAGTCTGGGCCCACCACCATGGGGGCTGGCTGCCCCGGGAAGAACGCGGCCAAAGCCGGCCGTCGGGCTAGAATGCAGGCAGCGCGTTGGCCGAGGCCAGCGGGGTGAGCCGTTCAAATTCCCGTGCCTGGCCGTCGGCCAGCACGACGTCGCGGTGATTCATCTGGTGGCGCAGCATGTCGGCCCGCTCCTGCGAAGGCCGGTCGCCCAAGAGCGCCGCCACCTGATACCATTTGAGCGCCTGCACCGCGTCCTGCGGCACGCCATCGCCGCGCTCGAACAATACCGCCAGGTCGAATGCGGAATCGACATACCCGCGTTCGGCCGCGCGGGCGAACCATCCGGCGGCCTTGGCGACGTCCTTTCCGGTGCCCAGCCCCTCGGCATAGGCGATCGCCAGATTGTGCATCGCCCTGATGTTGCCGCGCTCGGCCGCGGCGGCGAACCAGCGGAACGCCCGCTTTGGATCGGCGGGCACGACTTCGCCCTGGTGATAGAAGGTGCCCATAAGATATTGGCCCAGCGGATCGCCGGCCCGGGCCGCCTGTCCGGCCCAATGCACCGCCGCCCGCGGGTCCGTCCCGACCTTGCCGCCACGCAGATAGGCCAGCGCCAGGCCGGCCTGGGCGCGGGCATCGCCGTTGTCGGCGCGCGCCACCATGCGGGCGAAGGCGTCCTGGGAGACGTGACGATAGCTCACACCGTTGCCCGATGGAATCTGCATGGCTCCGGCAGGATCACCCAGAGTCAGCCCGATGCCGATGAACAGCACCACCAGTGACAGACAGCCCAGCACCAGCCAGCGCAGGCGCAGGCCCAGTCTGGCGCGCGGCTTTTCAGGAGTTTGCTGTTCGACCATGGCGCGTACGGCAGAACGCGCCCGCGCCAGCAGTTCGGCCATTTCGGCGCGCGGCACGGGATTTTCCAGGGACGGGGTCTCCAACGGCAGCAGCAGCGCGGCCTGGCGCCCGCGGGCTTCCGCCGTCTGCGCCGCGTCGCTGTCCCCTGATGGCTCGGTCGACGATGGCAACGAGATTTCGGGCGCGGCGGCGGGCGCCGTGCTGATGGCCATTTCCAGGTCAAACATGGCGATGCCGGTCTGTGTGACCGCCCCGCCGCCATTGGCGGCCCGCAACGTCCTTGCCTCCCCCGCCATCACCTCCGGCATGGCTTCCTCGCCCGTCAGGACGCGCACTTTCTCTTCCAGCCGCGCGATAGCGGTGGCGTGCTCACGCGCGGTGGCCTCGGCCCGCGCCTCCAGCGCCGTCAAGGCGCGCTCGAACACGCGAAGCCGGCGCTCCAGCCAGGCATCTGTCATGGCGGCTGCGGTTTGGACCTGGGTGGGCTCGGCCTCCGCGCCGGCAGGCGGCCGGATCTGGGGCGCGGGGGCCGGTTCAGATGCGGAGGCTTCCTCCAGCAGGGTCATCAATTCGGCGCGGCCGGAGAAATGGGTTCGGAAGACGTCGCGGTCCACGCGGGCCTCTTCGCACAGGGCGGCGATGGAGAATTTGGCGTGGCCCTGTGCGATCAGGGCGCTCGCAGCCTCCAACAGCCTTGTCTTGTCGTCCTTTTCCGTCTCTGCGCGCATGTCTTGCTGCCCCAGCCGGCGCCAGCCTAGTGCCCTCCCCGTTACGATAGATGTTCCATAATCGGAAAAATTCGAAATGATTTCCCGCCCCTCGGGAGCACGCGAACCGACCGTACCGAATTGGCATTGGCCGAATTGACAGGCGGGGAAGCCACGGTGATCCTTCCCGCACAAATTCCGGGAGAACCACCATGACGAGCTTGCCCCGCGCCCTTGCCCTAGCCACCGCCCTAGCCGCGGTTTTTGCGCTGCCGGCCGCCGGGGCTCCGGCCCAGACATTCCAGACCAGCGCCGGGGCCGTCACCATCACGCCCATCTATCATGCCGCCGCCGAGATCCAGGCGGGCGGCAGCCGCATCTATATCGACCCCGCAAAGCCCGCCAAGATCGATGGGATGCCGCCAGCCGACCTGATTCTGATCACCGACATCCACGGCGATCACATGGACCCGGCCGACATCGGCATGCTGTCCAAGCCGGATACGGTCATCATCGCGCCCGCGGCCGTGCAGAAGACCGTCACTGCCGCCCGGGTGCTGGGCAACGGCCAGTCGACCACGTGGCATGAATGGAAGATCACTGCGGTACCGATGTATAATATGATCCACATGCAGCCTTCCGGTGCGCCCTATCACGAGAAGGGCCGCGGCAATGGCTATGTCCTGACCTATGGCGGCAAGAACTTTTATTTTGCCGGCGACACAGAAGGCACGCCTGAAATGCGCGCGCTGAAGGACATCGACGTGGCCTTCATCCCGATGAACCTGCCCTACACCATGACGCCCGAGGAAGCGGCCGACGCGGTGCGCGCCTTCCATCCCAAGGTGGCGATCCCCTATCACTACAAGGGCCAGGACATCACCAAGTTCCGCGACGCCCTGAAAGGCAGCGGCATAGAGGTGCGGCTGCTGAACTGGTATGAATAAGCCGGACGGGCAACGGCAGCGTCAGAAATCGGTCCACAGCGAAACGACGAGCCCGCTTTCCTGCAAAGCATTGGCGCCGGCGGGCGAGAAATAGCTTCCCGCCTGAAACGAGGTGCGCGGCGACCAGCGCCAGACAAAGGACGCCTGCAGCTTGTGGGTACGAAACCGGATGTAAGGCGCACGCGCCGGGCCGCTGAACAGGTTGAAGCTTTGCAGCATGATCATGCCGACCGGTGTCAGCCATAGTCCCGCGGTGAGATCCATTGCCGTCTCGTCCGGCCGGGGCCGGGTCAGCCAGCGCTGTGCCAGCTCGGCATCGACAAAACCTTCCTTGCCCGCCAACTTGAAAGGCGCGCCATACAGAATGCGCATGCCGGCCGCCTGGCCACCCGCCTGCCCGTTGGCGGACACCGAGAAATTGAAGGCGCCGGCGGCACGCGCCGTGGCTTCCACCGACAGCACGTCGTAATCCGCAAGCAGGTCATCGCCGAGGTGATAGCGCATGCCGGCTTCTACCGCATTGCTGATTGCGCTGAGGTGGTTGCCGGCATCCTGCAAATGGACATTGGCGGTCTCTGTGCGCAGGACCAGGGTCACGCGATCGTTCCAGCCATACTGCGTGTCGGTCTGCAAAAGTCCACGCTCGAACATCGTGGCGCCGCCCGGCTTTCTGCCGTTGCCAAAGCTGTGACGGGCGTCGGTGAAAATGGCGCTCGAGATGACCTCCCAGCTTCCGTCCTTCCGCATCCAGGCTGCCGCCCATGCGGGGGACGGCAGCAACAGCAGGACAGCAGCGATTAGAGAGCGCATAATCACTCAGCCACGGCGCCATGCTCGGTCTTTTCCCAGAAGAAGGGCCGCGTGAAGAGCTGCCACAGTCCCCGATAGCCTGCGGCCGAGATCATCGCCCAGTAGGCCACCACGGTAAGCCCATAGGGCGCCAGGCTGTCCCAGCGGCGCCTCCGTGGCGCCAGCACTGCCAGCCACGTCAGAAGCAGGTTGCTGACCAGAAGACCTGACCCGGGGATCAGCGCGCCCGGGGTCACTCCATGCCCGTCCCACAGCAAGGCCGACAGGAAGGCCAGCCAGAGGGGCGGTGTGACCAGTGCAAACACCAGGGCGCCGCCGATGAACAGCTGGAAGGACAGAAAACCCGAAAGCCCCGTGCGCCGCGCCAGTGCCAGCGGATCACGCATATGCACCAGCCAGGTCTGCAGATAGCCTTTCATCCAGCGCGAGCGCTGGCGCAGCCACGGCCCAAGCTGCGTGGGCGCCTCCTCGAAGGTGGTGGAATCCAGCATCGACACGCCATAACCAAGCTGCGCCAGCCGGATGCCGATATCGGCATCCTCTGTGACGTTGAACGCGTCCCAGCCGCCGATATGGCGCAGAACAGCCGTGCGGAAATGGTTGGACGTGCCCCCCAGCGGCATCGGCACGCCGATACGATCCAGCCCCGGCAGCAGCACGTCGAACCACAGCGCATAGTCCAGCGCGAACATGCGGGTAAGCCAGTTGTGGCCCACATTGTAGAAGTTCAGCCGCGCCTGCAGGCACGCAACGGCGCGCGGACTGGCGCGGAATGTGGCGACGGCGCGCTTGAGCTGATCCGGCTCGGGCCGGTCTTCGGCGTCATAGATCACCAGATATTCGCCGCGCGCGAAGGCAAGCGCGTAATTTATTGCTTTGGGTTTTGTACGCGGACCGCCCCTGGGCACCAGCACCAGCTCGAATGGTGCGGCGCCGCTGTCGCGCAGCTGGCGCGCTGCAGCGATGGTTTCGTGATCGTCCGCCTCCAGGACCAGCTTGATGTCCAGCCGGTCGGGTGGATAGTCCAGCGCGCGCAGGGACGACACCAGGCCCGGCAGCACCGCGACTTCGCGGTACAGCGGCACCATGATGGTATAGAGCGGCAGCCCCGTGGCGGCGGGGGCGATGTCGCGCCGGTGGCCACTGCCCAGAAGCGCCAGGCTGGCCCGGAACAATCCGCTGGCCATATAGGCCAGGGACAGCATGAGCATCGCCGCCCGCCCCGCGGCGGCGGGATGAAAAATCAGCGCCAATATCAGCAGCGCCGTCAGAAGCGCGAATGTCATGCCCTGCCCGCTCGTAATGACGGTCCGCGCCGACAGTTCGGGCCTGCGCCGCGCCAGGCAGAAGACGGCATCATCCAGCAGCACCTGATCGAACCGCGCGCCGAGCGTCGCCAGCAATTCCGTGCGCGAAACTGCCTTGAGCGGCGCCGGGCCGGCATAGGCCCTCAACCAGGCCCGATTTTCGGCGGTCGGATCGGCGCAGAGGATCACCCGGCTCCCATCCGCGTCGCGAGCCGGAAGAAAAAGGCGCGTGAGGTAAAGGGATAGATCGGCCTGCCGGCCGTCCCGTGACGTCGTCTCGTCTTCCACCCAGCCCCCCGGCAAAGGTATCGCACACACGCAAATTCAGGCTTGCGCGGGATCGTTTTCCTCGAAGAACGCAGAACACCAACCGGCGGGCGGCCGCGGGTTGTAGATGTGACTATGGCTCATCTTTCGCGCGCGTCAATCCAGTCCGGAACCTGACATTGCCAAATTGGTGAATGTTGCCAGCAGTCAGCCGCGAACCCTCTGCACCGCCCGATGCCAGCCGGCATACAGCCGGTCGCGCTCTGCCGGTTTCAGTGCCGGCCTGAAGCGCCGGTCCAGCGCCCAATGGGCGGCGATGTCTTTTTCGCTGCGGAACAGCCCTGCCCCCAGTCCGGCCAGGTAGGCCGCACCCAAGGCGGTTGTCTCGGTCACGCGCGGCCGGTCGACCGCCAGGCCCGTCAGGTCCGCCAGCCGCTGGCAGAACCAGTCATTGGCCACCATGCCGCCATCAACCTTCAGGCGGGTCAAACGCTTGAGCCCCGCCGCGGCGACATCCCGGCGCATCGCCTCCAAAAGATCGCGGGTCTGGTAGCAAACCGCGTCCAGCGCGGCGCGCACGATTTCGGCACGCCCGATGTCGCGGGTCAGGCCCACTATCGCACCGCGTGCATCGGGGTCCCAATAGGGCGCGCCCAGGCCCGTGAAGGCGGGCACAAGATAGAGCCCCTCGGCGGGCCGGGCCTGTTTGGCCATGGCCTCACTGTCCGCGGCGCCATGCAGGATTTTCAGCCCGTCGCTCAGCCACTGCACAACTGCACCGGCGATGAAGATGCTGCCCTCGATGGCGTATTGCTTGCGGGCCAGCGCCGTGGCCAGAAGCCGGTTCTTCGAGCGCGGCACCGACCGGCCTGTATTGACCAGCGCAAAACAGCCGGTGCCATAGGTCGATTTCACGTCACCGGGCGTGAAACAGGCCTGGCCCACACAGGCGGCCTGTTGGTCGCCCGCCACACCCAGTATCGGAATGGACGCCCCCAACAGCAGGGGATCGGTAATGCCGAAATCGCCCCGGCTCTCGCGTACCTGGGGCAATACCGCCGCAGGCACGCCGAACAGCTTGAGCAGTTCGCCGTCCCAGTCGCGCGTCTTCAGGTTCCACAGCATTGTGCGCGACGCGTTGGTGACGTCGGTGGCATGCACGGCCCCACGCGTCAGGTTCCAGATCAGCCAGCAATCGATGGTGCCGAACGCGACGTCTTTTTTTCCCAGGCCCTTCACATTCTTCAACAACCATTCAAGCTTGGTTGCCGAGAAGTAGGGGTCGAGCAGCAATCCGGTCTTGCGCGTTATCATTGCCGCCTTGCCGGCCCGACGTAACGCCGCGCAGCGGGCTGCGGTGCGCCGGTCCTGCCAGACGATGGCATTGTGGAGCGGGGCACCGGTTTTCCTGTCCCAGATAACGGTGGTCTCGCGCTGGTTGGTGATGCCGATCGCCGCCACCTGGGCCGCCGTATGGCCTTGCAGCACCGCCCGGCAGCACTCCAGGGCCGCCTGCCAGATTTCGCCCGCGTCGTGTTCCACCCAGCCGCCGGCGGGAAATATCTGCCTGAGCGGGATGGCATGGCTGGCCAGGGGCCTTGCGGCGGCGTCGAAAAGCATGGCCCGGGTCGAGGTCGTGCCCTGATCGATCGCCAGGAGGTATTTTCCGTCACGGGGCATGCGCCAGCAAACGCACACGCTTTGTCCGTGTCCGTCAAGACACTTAATCGGCTGTTAACACCTGGCTGCTAATAAACCGGCATCCGGCCGTAACTGGCCGGTTCTGGGTCGTTTTGTCTTTTTGGGGGATCTGTACCGTGGGGCTGACCGCACACGATATGAGCGACATGAGCCGCCTGGCCCAGCTGGCGATGAATCCCAGGGACGGCGCCAGCCGCGAGGAAATCTATCTGGCCGTCGCCTCTCTCTATCGCATCGAAGGCACGGGCCTGAACGAGCGCGAACGCGAGCTGATGCGGGAAATTCTTCGCCGGCTGACCCGCGACGTCGAGATGGCGATCCGCATCGCGCTGGCCCAGCGTCTGGCCGACGACACCACTGCTCCGCATGACCTGATCCTGCTGCTGGTCGACGATACGATCGAAGTGGCGCGCCCGCTGATCACCCACAGTCCCCTGCTGACCGAATCCGATATGCTGCGGCTGATCGCCGAGGCCAGCACCGACCACCAGGAAGCCGTGGCCGGCCGCCCCAATATCGGCGTTCCCCTCACCGATGCGTTGGCGAAAAGCCACAAGGAATCCGTTCTGCTGGCGCTGCTGCGCAACGCCACCGCCAAGATTTCCGACTCTAGTTATGCAACGCTGGTCGAAAAGTCGCGCGCCTTCGCCCGTTTGCAGGAACCCCTGGCGCGTCGCCCCGACCTTCCGCCGCAACTGGCGACCAGCATGTGCGAATGGGTATCCGACGCGCTCAAAGTCTATATCCGCACGAATTATCGCATGCCCGCCAGCCGGGTGAACAGCGCGCTGAACCAGGCCACGATTCAGATCAGGAGTGAGCCGGCCTTCACCAGGGAGCCGCCCGCCGACAGCGCCCAGAAGCTGATCGACAAGCTGGCTGCGGGCGGCCAGCTCAAGGCCGGATTTCTGATGCGGATTCTCAGCCAGGGCCAGACCGACCTGTTCGATCTGGCTTTCGCGCGCCTGCTGGACCTGGAATTGCCGCTCTTCCGCAAGCTCTTCTATGAAGGGGGCGCGCGCGCCGTCGCACTGGGCTGCCGCGCGGCGGGCATCGACCGTTCGGTCTTCCCCACCGTGTTCAGTCTTTCACGGCAGAGCCGTGGGCGTCATGTATCGCTGAGCGCACAGGAAATCGCGGACGCCGGACAGGTCTTTGTCGCCTTCACCCGCGAAAGCGCACTGCGAGAGATGCGTATTGCCCTGATGCACTGACGGCCGCCAATCCCAAAGACGGGCGGACAAGCCCAGCCGGCCGTGCTATAGCGCCCGTCATGACCCGCCTGCATTTCACCGCCGCCCCCGAAGCCGCAGAGGCTCTTGCCGAAATGCGCGCCCGCCATGCCGATGCCGGGCCCAGTGACGCCGACGTCGTGGTGGCGCTGGGTGGCGACGGTTTCATGCTGCAGACCCTGCATGCCTTCGTGGGCAAGGGAAAGCCGATCTACGGGATGAATCTCGGCTCGGTGGGCTTTTTGATGAACGAATATCGCACGGAAGATCTGCCGAGCCGGCTGGCGGCGGCCGAGAAAGCGGAGATCCATCCCCTGCGCATGCATGCCCACAGCCGCAAGGGCGTCGTCGAAGCACTCGCCTTCAACGAAGTATCTCTGCTGCGCGAAACCCGCCAGGCCGCCAAGATCCGCATCACGGTGGACGGGCGCCCGCGCATCTCGGAACTGATCTGCGACGGCGTTCTGGTGTCCACGCCTGCCGGGTCCACCGCCTACAATCTGTCGGCTCACGGTCCCATCCTTCCCATCGACGCGGCACTGCTGGCGCTGACGCCGATCAGCGCCTTCCGCCCGCGGCGCTGGCGTGGCGCCATCCTTTCGCACCGGGCCAAGGTGCGCTTCGAAATCCTGGAAAGCGCAAAGCGTCCGGTCAGCGCCGTGGCCGACGATTTCGAAGTGCGCGATGTCACCGCGGTGGATGTGGCCGAGGATCGCTCTATCTCGATGACCATGCTGTACGATGCCGGACACAACCTGGATGAGCGCATCCTGGCCGAGCAATTTTCGGACTGAGCCCGGACTTTTTTTGTCCGCGGTCCCGCGCGTTCACCTATGCTTAATAACCGTTAATCCAAAATCGTGCGATGCGCGTCTGCGCGGCAGGCTGCGCGGAGGTCAACGGTGAGCGGCTACCGTTTCGAACGATTGAAGATCCTCGTTGTGGACGACAACGTCCACATGCGCAAACTCGTCGTCACAATTCTGCAGGCCTTTGGCGTCAAGCAGGTCTTCGAGGCGGATAGCGCCGAACGCGCCTGGACCACGCTGCGGGAGGTCAATCCCGACGTCATCGTGCTGGACTGGGTGATGGAGGGCAAGTCGGGGCTGGAGCTCGCCAGGATGATCCGCACCATGCCGGAAGCGCCCAACGCCTTCGTGCCGCTGATCATGCTGACCGGCTATACCAGCGCCAATCATGTCCGCCAGGCGCGCGACGCCGGCGTGAACGAATTCATCGCCAAGCCCGTCGCCGCCAAGACCATGATGGCACGTCTGGTTTCGGTGATCGAATACCCTCGCCCCTTTGTGCGCACCGACGTCTATTTCGGTCCATGCCGACGCCGCAGGGCCAACGAGGAATACAAGGGACCGGAGCGGCGAACCATGGCCCAGCAGGCAGCGGAGTAATCCCGCCATGACAAGCAGACATCCGATCGAACTGTTCATGCCGCCCAATATGCTCAAGGCCAAACTCGGCGGCGGTTCCGGCGGCAGCGACATCGCGGCCCTGAAACGGGCGCAGGAGGCGCTTGAGTCTCTCAGCACCGAATTCGCCGGCTGGCTGGCCAGCGACGTGAAGGCGCTGGTGGATGCGGGCACGCACTACGCCGCCGACCCGGGCGACATCAACCGCGCCGCATTGCTTCGCGCCGCCCATGACATCAAGGGTCAGGCCGCGACCTTCGATTTTCCGCTGGTGGCACGCGTCGCCGGTTCGCTGAGCCGCCTTCTGGATGAAATGCCGCCGGGGCGCGAAATACCGGCGGGACTGGTGGACGCCCATGTCCGGGCGGTGCAGGTGATCCACCGCGAGAATATCAAGAACGCCGGCGATCTCATGGCGCAGACACTCTGTGCCGAACTGGATGCCAACGTCACAAAGACGCTTTCGGGCGCCTAGCCATCCGAGCCGGCGCGGGCATCCGACAGAAGGCTGAGAAGTCCCGGACCGAAAGATAGCAGCGGGCCGGAGGCGCCGGCTCCCGGCACCATCCCGTCACCAAGACCACCGCCAAATCCTCCGCCAAGACCGCTCGCACCCGGCTGCCAGTTCATCACGCTCATCAGCAGCATCTGAATCTGGGCATCCTGGGCGTGTGCCGCGATTACACGTGCACTGGGCCGGGCCTGAGCGGGCGCGATGTCGGGCAGCGTGGCCACGCGCACCGTGCCTTCCGTGCCCGGCTGGCGCATCGCCCAGTCATAGACCTCGCGCACCGATTTGGCGGTGCCGTTGGCGTGGAAGAAAATGCTGCGGTTGGCGCCTGCGGCCTGGGGGAAACGGGTGGCGGCACTTGTCTCGGGGTCGGTCTGGCTCAACTTGATCAGCCGGCAGGCAGCCTCCGGTCCGAGGAAATGAGCGGCATAGAGCTCGCCGCCGCACACCTGCCGGCCAAGCGCGGCCCGAAGCCGGCTCTCGGTTGTCTTGGCATATTCGCCGGCCATCAGCGCGCTGGCCTGGGGGTCCTTACGCAGCGCCAGAATGGTGTCGCGCATCTGCGCGCTGGCGTGATAGCGGCCGTCACTTCCCTTCTGGATGGCATCGGCGTAGGCGCCCAGGCCGTATTGGGCGCCGTGGGCCTTCACAAGTCCCAGCCAGGTCTGGTCGATGAACTGGAACAGGCCCGCGGCAGATGACGTGGAGGATTGCGCGCCTGGCCGCAGGCTGGATTCGCGCATGGCGGTGCCCAGCAGGTAATGGAAGTCCGATCCGGTTGCGGCGGCGGCGCTGCGCAACGCCGCGACGACGCTGGAGCGGTCGCTGGCCCAGGGCGTGAGAGGAGCGGGGGCGGCATCGGCCTGCATCCCCGCAATCTGGGACTTTATGGTTAACGGGGCCTTACCCGCCCGAAAGCAGTTGTGCCAGGGGCGCTTTGGCTGGATCTGGCCAGGGCACGTTGGGGCTGTGGCTCCACACGGGGCCCGGCCAGGCCGGATCGCCGGGGAAACGGCCGATCACATGGACGTGAAGCTGCGGCACCATGTTGCCCAGGTTGCCGACATTCAGCTTCTTCACCCCCGGCAGGGCGCGAATCCTGTTCGACAGTTCGACGATCTCGGCCATCAGCTGTTTCTGATCGTCCGCCGAGAGGTCGCACATTTCGATGACGCCGGGGCGGCGCGGCACCAGCAGGCCCCATTGGTAGCGGGAGTCGTTGTAGACGAAGACCCGGCTGAGCGGCCAATCGGCTATCCTATGGGTCAGCGAGGTAATGACGGGATCGATGGTGAAATCGCTCATGGAGTCTTGTCCTTGAATCGGCGTGGATCGAATGCGGGTATGGGTTCGGCCTTGCCCAGTAGCATGTCGGCCATCAGCCGGGCGATTGCCGGCGTGAACAGGATGCCATTGCGGTACTGGCCGGAAGCGATGAACAGGCCAGGCGCGTGCGACGGACCCAGCAGCGGCAACCCGTCAGGGCTGGCGGGCCGCAGGCCCGCCCAATGCTCATCCATCTGCCAGCGGGTCAGGCCGGGGATCACCGCCGCCGCGCGGTCCCGCAGATAGCGCACCGCGTCCCCGCTGAGGGACGTATCGAATCCGGCCTCCTTCACGGTGGCTCCCACCAGAAGACGGCCACCGCGTGGGACCAGATAGATGCCGGCTCCCCAGATGACCGGCCCGCCAAAATCGAACGCAACGTCTGACGGGGGGGCCAGTGTGATGATCTCACCTTTGACCGGGGTAATGGGCACTTCGGCAACCTGCCCGCTCCAGGCGCCGGCCGCCAGCAGCACCAGGTCAGCCGGATAGCGGGTGAAAGACGTGGCGACGCCGACGGTCAGGCCGCCATGGCGCAGGATGTTGACGGCCGCCTCTGCCGGCTTGAGCACGCCGCCTGCCTTAAGGAACGCGATCGACAGCGCACGGCCAAGGGCGCGATTATCGACATGGGCCTCGTTCCGCGCCCACAGGGCACCCTGATAGTCTCC
>JBEHXB010000030.1:0-13728 GCA_048498895.1 Pseudomonadota bacterium | reverse complement strand
GCAGGCTGGGGGTTGCTGGCCGCAGCCGCACTCAAATTGCCATCCTCCGATTAAAGGACTTCCCGTGAGACGCCTTGCCATCCTGGTTCTGCCCCTGGCGCTCATGAGCGCGCCGGCGTTTGCTCGCACACAGCTTCAATTTTCCGATCCGGCCGAGGGGGCACTGGTGAGCGAAACGGCCAAGATTACGCTGCGTTTTTCAGATGCGCTGCAGCCGGCGCTGAGCGGCGCCAAGTTGATTGGGCCCTCCGGCAAGACAGTCCCGACCGCCACTGCCGTGGGAATGACCGTCATCACCCTGCTGCCATTTCATCTGAAGCCGGGCCGCTATCATGTCGACTGGCACGGCGTCGGCCAGGACCTGAGCAAGGCAAAGGGTTCCATTGCCTTCACGGTGGCGCAGCATGGCCGCCGGTCAGGCAATTCTGGACGGTGAAACGAAATCTTGAATGTCATCGACGGCACCAGGCAGTTCGCTGCAGCCCAGCACCTTGAGAAACTTGTCGCCCCAGTCGGCGATATCATTGCGCAGCAGCGCGGCGACCAGTTCGTCATGGCGACGGCGACGTTCGTCCAGCGGCATGGCCATGGCGCGCGCGATCGCCGCACCCACAGCGTCGGGATCATAGGGGTTCACCAGGAGCGCTGCGCCGAATTCGGCAGCGGCGCCGGCGAAGCGCGACAAAATCAAAACACCAGGATCATCTTCGTCCTGAGCGGCTACAAATTCCTTTGCCACCAGGTTCATGCCGTCGCGCATTGGCGTCACCAGGCCGACCTTGGCGGCGCGATAAAGGCCCGCAAGGGCGGCGCGGCTGTAGGGCCTATTGACATAGCGCATGGGCGACCAGGCGACACTGGCATAAGCGCCGTTGATGCGCCCGGCGGTGGCGTTTACCGCCTCCGCCATCTCTGAATATTCCTTGATTTGACTGCGGCTCTTCGGGGTGATCTGCAGATAGGTGATCTTGCCGTGCCATTCCGGATGGGCCGCCAGGAAGCGTTCATAGGCCTCCAACCGCGCAGGAATGCCCTTGGAATAATCCAGCCGGTCCACGCCGATCATCAGCACACCGGGAATGGACTTCATCACCTGCCTGACCAGCTGTGTTTTTACGGCACGGCCTGCCAGCCGGTTGAATTCGCGCGTTTCGATACCCACCGGAAATGTGCCGATCCGCATGGCATGATCGCCGTCGGCATGCCGGTGCGAAATATGCGTCGGCATGCCCAGTTCGCGTGCGAGATAGCGCGCGAAGTTGGCGGCATCCCCATCAGTCTGGAAACCCACCAGGTCATAGTCGCGCAACGCGGGGATCAACGTGTCATGGTTGGGCATGGCCGTCAGGATTTCCGGCGGCGGCAAGGGGATATGAAGGAAGAAACCCACCCTGTTTCTGACCCCGCGCTCGCGCAGCGCCTTGGCAAGCGGGATCAGGTGATAGTCATGCACCCACACGACATCGTCGGGCTTGAGCCGCTTGCTCAGCTCCTCGGCAAACTGATTGTTGACGCGCAGATAGCCGGACAGATCCCGGCGCGAGAACTCCGCCAGGTCCAGGCGGTAGTGAAAGATGGGCCACAGCACCCGGTTGGCGAAGCCGTTGTAATATTCCTCGAAATCCGCTTCATCCAGGTCGGTTACAACATAGGAATTTCGGCCTTTTTCGATAGTCCGGGTTCGCGGGGTGTTGCTGAGTTCGCCGCTCCAGCCCAGCCAAACGCAGCTGTGCTTCCTCAGGGTGGCTTTCAGGGCTACTTCAAGCCCGCCCGGCTGAAGCCCCGCCTTGGGCACCGCAACGCGATTGGAAATTATGAAGATGCGCGCCAATAGCGGTCCTCCCAGCTCTGGCTAAGACGCATCGCGCTCAAGATGATCCCGGCCATGGAATAGGTCTGCGGAAAGTTGCCCCAGAGGGCGCCGGTCTGCGGATGGATATCTTCTGACAGCAGGCCATAGCTGTTGCGCAGCGACAGCGCATCGACATAGCGCTCCCGCGCTTCCTCGCGCCGGCCGATCGCGGCCAAGGCGTCGATTAGCCAGAATCGGCAGACCAGGA
Organism: Pseudomonadota bacterium; assembly: GCA_048498895.1. GTDB lineage: Bacteria > Pseudomonadota > Alphaproteobacteria > Micropepsales > Micropepsaceae > Rhizomicrobium. The sequence goes on along the minus strand of JBEHXB010000030.1, from coordinate 11,668 downwards.
ATTCGGTCTCCGGCAAGCCAAAATCGTCTTCCGCCGCGTATCGCATCACGTGGCGGCCGTGCACCAGGTCGGATTCGATGGCCGCCACGGTAGAGGCAAAGCGCGGATCGTCGGCCTCGATCAGGCCCAGCTCCGGCAGCAACAGCACGCTGGCGTCCATGTCGTCGATTCCTTCGGCAGCGGTAAATGCCTTGCGCTTTTCATTCCACACGCGTTTCAGCAGCGCCTCTCCAATCGAATTGGCCTGGTCATTCCAATAGGCGGCGCGCTCGGCAAGGCCCAACCGGGAGGCAATCGCACCCGTACGACTCAGTCCGACCCAGCACATCGCGCCGGAATGGGTATGCAGGCGCTTGCGACCCCTGAATTCCCAGATACCGGCATCCGGCTCCAGCGCGAGGGCGGCGCAGCGTCGGGCGAGCTTCTCCAGCAGGCGGAACAGGGATTCGTCGCCAGGATTTGGCAGGCGCCGGTCAAAGAACATTGGAACCGCCGACAGGATTACGCTGCCATAGGCGTCATGCTGCTTCTGGTCGACCGCGGCATTGCCAATACGCACCGGCCCGTGCCCCTCGAATCCTTTGAGATCGGGCGCGGTCCACTCCGTCAGGTCGGCGTTGGGTACAATACCATAAACCGGCTTAAGCGTGTCCTCGTTGCCGGCGATGGACAGAATATAGGTAATATATTCTTCCATCGTGCGCGTGGCGCCGATGGCATTCAGGGCACGGACGACGAAATAGGCGTCGCGCAGCCAGCAATAACGATAGTCCCAGTTGCGACCCGAATGGGGCGCCTCGGGCAATGAAGTAGTCAGCGCCGCAACAATGCCCCCTGTCTCCTCAAAATTGCAGAGCTTCAGGGTAATGGCGGCGCGGATTGTCGCCTCTTGCCACTCGTACGCGATGGACAGGTAGCGCACCCACTCCTTCCAATAGCCCTTCGTGCGATGATGAAAATCGCGAACTGTACTGGCGATATCGCCGGTAAAGGGTTCGTCGGCGCCGAATACCAGATGCAGCGTCCGGGTGAGCGCGAAAGGCGTCTCCTGCTGGATATAGGACAGGGGCGCATCGGTCGTCAGCCGAATCAATGCCGGTTCGCCATAAGTGACGTGACTCGAGCCCGCCACACGGCGCTTCATTGGCGTACCGTAATATTGTGTGGGACGCACGCGAATGGTTATGCGCGGCATGCCGGCCAGCGGCTCGACGATGCGCATAAGCTGAGGCGGACGCAACACGCGGTCGAAATTGCGCATCCTGGGCGCAAAATCCGTGATGCGGACTTTGGCGCCGTCGGCCGCAGTCAGAACGGTCACCACGGTTGCCGTGTTGCGCTCGTATTGTGAGTGTGCCTCGACCTGCCCATCCAGCACGACATCAGAGAAACCCTTCTCCTCATCACCGGCGACCAGCCGGCAAAAAATCGGATCGCTGTCGAACTGGGGAAAACACCACCAAACAATCTGGCCATTGGTGTTTACCAGTGCGGCGATGCGGCCATTGCCGATGACGGCAAGATCGAGCGGGCGGGTCATAATGCGTCCACTCCCGTTTGCGCCAATCGAATCAGCCATTCACGCACCAGGCGAGGCGAGGAGAAGACGTGTTCGGCGCCGGGAAAGCGGCGGCCAACCGAAAAGCCCCTCCCGCCCAGCCGCGGCAGAACTCGGAAAACATCCAGATCGGTGGTGTCGTCTCCGCCGAACAGAACAGTGCGTCCCGCGAAAGGCTTCTGTCGTACCAGGCGCGTCACTGCGGTGCCCTTGTCCACACCAATGGGCCGGGCATCAATCACTGCTTTGCCGTACTGAATTTGGATATTCTCTTCCTCGAACAACGCGGCATATGTCCCCATCGCAGCCATCAGCTCAGGCTTGACCTCCGGGGCCAGGCGATAATGCAAAGCCAGGGCCACGCTCTTGTCTTCGAGCAACAGGCCGGGTGCACTTCGCGACAAGCGCAAAAAAAGCTCCCGCACCGTCGCGGGCACGGGTTGGGCGCGCACGACGCGGCCGTCAGCGCTGCGGATCTCACCTCCATGGGCACCGATCGCGGCGGGCTTCAGCGGCGCGAACAGACTGTCGATGCTGTCCAGCGAGCGACCGCTGACAAAGGCCAGAGCCCCGGAGAGTTCGTTCCCCAACCTGTCCAGGGCCCGCACAAGATCGACGGGCACGACCACGCGCTCGGGGCTGAGCGCCATGTCGAGCAAGGTCCCGTCAATATCAAGCAGAAGTGCGGTGTCAGGGCCGACCCGGGGCATCATCTGGAATTCCCGATGTTCCGGGCTCCATAAGGTATCGATCCAGAAAATAAGGCTCGGGCAGCAAAAGACGAGAACAAAATTACAATACCATCAACAATTCCGATTCCAACGCGCAGCTCCACGGCGAGTTCCCCATTTTGGGCGCTTTCGGATGCCTTTCATGGGAACACCATTTTTGGCGACCCAGGCAAATGCGCCGCCAGATATGCCGGCATCATTGTCAACAATAGTCACATTGCGCGGCAGGGCAAAGTCTATCCGGGAGGAATTGCCGCCGCCGAGATGGAGATGATCATAGGCGAATACGGTCTCGAGCACGCCGATCAATTTCTTCACCCGCCTGTTCCAGCGTTTGTTGCCGATCTTGCGCCGGGTCTTCTCGCCGACATACGCATCGAAGTCGTTCTTCTTGTGGATGGAAAGATGCGCCAGATCCATGTGCGGCATCAACTCCGCATCGCGAAACCAGGCGGTGCCCAAACCGGTTCCCAATGTGCAGACAAGCTCAAGCCCATCACCGTGTATCGCCGCAAGCCCCTGTACGTCGGCGTCGTTCAGCAGCTTCACCGGCTTGCCAAGCCGCTTTTGCATCGCTCGTTCCAGGGCAAAACCACGCCATTGCGCAGTGCCCAAATGCGGCGCACTTATCACACGGCCGCGCTTTACAACGCCGGGAAAGCCGATGGTGACGTGATCGAAGGCGCCCAGAGGTTTCACGAGTTTCACCAGCAGCGGCACCATGCGCGACGGCGCACAGTTGGGCGGCGTCCTGATACGCACCCGTTCCTCCAGAAAGCATCCATCACGCCCAACAATGGCGGCCTTCAGCCCAGTGCCGCCGATGTCGATGGCCAGAACGCGCTTAACGGCCGTCATGAGACTTTCCCTTTGCGACACTTTTCTTGTGTGGCGGCCTGCGCGCGACGCGGCGCCCGGGCTTCTTGCGGCGGACCCGTCGTTCCTGACTGTCAATCATCAGGTTCAGTGCACTGTTGATCAGAGCGACATGCGAAAACGCCTGGGGGAAATTCCCCAACATGCGTTTTTCCACCGGATCGTATTCCTCGGCATAAAGCCCGACATCATTGGCCAGTCGCTTCAGCCGGTTGAACAGCCTGAGCGCCTCCTTGCGCCGGCCCATGAGGGTGTAATTGTCCACCAGCCAGAAGGTGCAGGCCAGGAAGGCTCCCTCGCCCGGTGGCAGACCATCAACCCCGGTACCCGTCTCGTAGCGGCGCACCAGCCCCTTGCAAACAAGGCGCTTTTCGATCTCGCGCACGGTCGCCTTGATACGCTTGTCCGTGGGGGGAAGAAAACCAACCAGCGGCAGAAGCAGCAGCGCCGCATCCAGATTCTGGCTGCCGTAATGCTGCACGAAATTGTGCCGCTTGGAATCCACACCGTTCTTGCAGATGTCGCGATGAATGCGCCGCGCCACGCCGCGCCAATGCGTCCGCTCAGACGCAGGTATTCCCGCCGCGCGCGAAGCACGATCGAAAGCCACCCAGGTCATCACCTTGGAATGCACGAAATGCTGCCGCGGGCCGCGTATCTCCCAGATACCCTCGTCCGGCAGGCTCCAGATTTTTTCCAGGTGCTGCAAGATCACCTGACGCAATTCACTGCGGCGCGGCGCAGCCGGCAGGCCTCCCTTGGCAGCCTGCGCCACCACGTCGGCGAGTTCTCCATAGATGTCGAGCTGGAGCTGGCTGATGGCAGCATTTCCGACGCGCACCGGACGCGAACCTTCATAGCCGCTCAGGTGCCGCAGTTCCACCTCGTCCAACCGCCTCTCGCCCAACACGCTGTACATGATCTGGAGCTGCTCGGGGGACCCCGCAATCGCCCGCAGCAGCCAGTGCTGCCAGACATTCGCCTCCTCTGTGAAGCCGGCGTTGAGGAATGCCAGCAGCGTGAAGGTGGCATCGCGAAGCCAGCAATATCGATAGTCCCAGTTGCGTGTGCCACCGATCCTTTCTGGTAGCGAGCATGTTGCCGCCGCGACGATTCCACCGGACGGCGCATAGGAAAGTCCCTTGAGGGCAAGAAGTGAGGGCATGATCTTCGCACGCCAGGAACCGGTCACGCGGCAATGCGATGCCCATTGGCGCCAGAATTTTGCCGTCTCGTCCTGGGCTATGACGGCGTCAATGGACGGCGGAATGGATTTGAACGACTCGCCATAGGTGAGAACGAAGGGCACGGCTTCGTCCTTGTGCACGCGGAACTCTCCGACCGTGTGCAAGTTTTCGCCGCGCAGCGCAACCGGCGTGCGGATGGCCAACAGATTTGGCCCGGAAACCGCCGTCAGGGTACGCCGGTCATGGCGCGTAACCCATGGAATTGAATTGCCGTAATCGAAGCGGATTGCGATATCGGTACGCAAGTCGACATGGCCGCTCAGGCCCTCGACAATGCGCACGATGGAGCTTTCCTGCGTGCCAGGTGGCATGAATTCAGTGATCCTGACCTTTCCGGTCGCCGTGGTAATGATGGTTTCCAGCACCAGGCTTTCGCCGGCATAAGCACGAGAGGATGTGCTTTTCCCCACCGCCTCGATCAGCCAGCGACCATTCTCGGGTGTGCCCAAAAGGGCGGCAAAACAGGCTGGCGAATCAAAGCGCGGAACACAGAACCAGTCGATGGACCCGTCGCGCCCGACAATTGCCGCCGTACGGCAATCCCCGATCATCGCGTAATCCTCGATGCGCGCCATCAGAAGCCGTATCCCTCATCGTCCTGGCCCGCCGCGGATGCGTCCGCGATCCAGATTACCTCGCCGTGCGGTTTCAAAGCGCCGGCCGGAAGGAACCCGCCACGGGCCTGGGCCAGCGCATCGCGCTTGGCCGCGCCCGAAACCAGGAAGAGAATCAGGGCACTGGACTCCAGAGTGGGGTAGGTTAGGGTAATGCGCTGTGTCTCGCGCCCGCTCGGCACCACCGCAACCCAACGCCTGCGTTCCTGCAGGACAGGCTGATCGGGCAAAAGCGAGGCGGTGTGACCGTCATCGCCAAGGCCCAGAAGCGTGACATGGAACAGCGGCCTGTCCGCCTCAAGCTCGGATGATCCATATTGCTGGCGTAGAATCTCTTCATAGCGGTCGGCGGCACTTTGTGGTGTGCCGTCGGTGGGAATGGGAAATAGTTTGCGCGGGTTGATATGACCAATCAGCGATTCCCGCGCCATGCGATAGTTGGAGGCCGGATCATCCGGCGGCACAAAGCGTTCGTCCCCAAAAAAAATTTCGACGCAAGCCCAATCCAGATTACGCTGCGCCAGAATCTCATATGTGCGCCGGGGTGTTGAGCCGCCCGACAGGACAAGACGAAATGGCGGGGACGCCGCCGCCATTCGCTCGGCGATAATGTCCGCCGCGCGGATCGCCAGACGCTCTGGATCCGCAACCACCTCAAGCGTGCCTGCAATATCACCCATGGAACACCTAGCGTATCGCACGCCAGCTGCGGCCATCGCGCGCCAGAAGATCGTTGGCGGCGGCAGGGCCCTCGCTGCCGGCGGCATAATTGGGGAAGTGGCGCGGGCTTGACCCAGCCCAGCCCTTCAAGATCGGATCAACAACGGCCCAGGCTGCCTCTACCTGGTCGGCACGCTGGAACAGCGTGGCATCACCGATCAGGCAGTCATAGATCAGCGTCTCATAGCCCACCGAGGGCGCCTGCTTGAAATAGTCCTTGTATTTGAAGTCCATGGCCACGCTTTCCAGAGCCATGGCCGGGCCCGGCCGCTTGGCATTGAAGCGCAAGCGGATGCTCTCGTCCGGCTGGATCCGGGCGATCAGCCAGTCGGCATCCAGCTCGTCCATCGGCGTGTCACGGAACAAGGCATGTGGCGCCCGCTTGAACCGGATCGCGATCTCGGTCGAGCGGGTTTTCAGCCGCTTGCCGGTGCGCAGGTAAAAGGGCACGCCGGCCCAGCGCCAATTGTCGATCATGAGCCTCAAGGCGACGAAAGTTTCGACCGTGGAGTCAGCAGACACGTTTGGTTCGGCTCGATAGGCGGAGACTTTCTGCTCCTCAATCGTGCCGGCGTCATATTGACCGCGCACAGCATCCGCCAGGGTCAGCGGATGCACTGCCTTGAAGATTTCCGCCTTCTTGGCGCGAATATCCTCGGCTTCGAAAGAGACGGGCGGCTCCATTGCCGTCATCGCCACAAGCTGGAACAAATGATTGGGCACCATGTCGCGCAAGGCGCCGGTCGCCTCGTAGAATTTTCCGCGCGTTCCTACACCGATGCTTTCGGCCACGGTAATCTGCACATGATCGATTCGGTCGCGGTTCCAGATGGGCTCAAACAGGCCATTGGCGAAACGCAGCGCGAGGATGTTTTGTACGGTTTCCTTCCCAAGGAAATGATCGATGCGATAGATCTGGTCCTCGCGCAGATATTTCAGCAGGCAGGTATTCAGCGCCTTGGCCGATTCCAGGTCCTGACCAAAGGGCTTTTCCACGATCAAGCGGCGAAAGCCATTGCACTCCTTGGTATCGACCAGTCCCGCCTCGCCCAGCTTCTGGGCAATGGTGGCAAAGAAGCGGTCGGCGGTAGCCAGGTAGAACAGCACATTGCCGCCGAGATTCTTGGCCTTGTCGCAATCGGCCAGACGCTGCTTCAACGCGACGAAGGCGCCGTCATCGGTAAAATCGCCTTTCAGGAAACTCATCGCGTCGGCGATGGGCGACCAGTAGCGATCGTCGATCGTCTTCAGCGCGCCTTCACCGCTCTTGCCCACCTCCTCTTCGAGGAACTCCTTGATCTTGCCACGCCATTCGTCAGTGGAGCGATCATTATGGTCCACGCCTATCAAGGCAAAACGCGGCGGCAAAAGACCGGTTCGTGCGAGGTTGTACAGCGCCGGCACGATCAGGCGCCTTGTCAGGTCGCCATTGGCACCGAAAATAACGATAGCGCAGGGCGGGGGTGGTGATTTGTGCGAAGAGCTCACTTTTCGACGCCCCGCGATTCTACATGACCGCCAAATTCATTGCGCATGGCAGAGAGCAATTTTTCCCCGAAGCTGTTGGCGATGCGCGAACGGAAACGGGCGAACAGAGCGGCGGTGATAACCGGGGCCGCCACCGCCTCGTCCACCGCGGCATTGACGGTCCAGCGGCCTTCACCGGAATCGTCCACCTTGCCACTGAACTCATCCAGCTTCGGCGACTTCGCCAGCGCGATGGCGGTCAAGTCCAGAAGCCAGGAGGCCACGACACTGCCGCGACGCCACACCTCGGCGACATCGGCAAGATTGATGTCGAAGCGTTCTTCTTCCGGCAGCTTGTCGCTGGCGCGGCCCTGGATGATGTCGAAGCCTTCCGCATAAGCCTGCATCAGGCCATATTCGATGCCGTTATGAACCATCTTGACGAAGTGGCCGGCGCCCGGAGGTCCGGCATGCATGTAGCCCTCGGTCACGCGTGGATCAGAGGTTTCGCGGTTGGGCGTTTTCGGGATGCTGCCCGCCCCCGGAGCCAGCGCCTTGAAAATGGGATCGAGATGATCGACGACGGCTTTTTCGCCGCCGATCATCATGCAGTAGCCGCGCTCTAGCCCCCAGACCCCGCCCGACGTGCCTGCGTCGACATAGGAAATGCCTTTTTTCTTCAGGACGGCGGCGCGGCGGATATCGTCCTTGAAAAAAGTGTTGCCGCCGTCGATGACGATGTCGCCCTTCGACAGAAGCCTGCCCAGCCCGTTGATGGTCTCCTCAGTGATTTTGCCGGCCGGCAGCATGATCCAAATGGCGCGAGGAGCGGCCAGCTTGGCCACAACGTCCTCCAGTGAAGCGGCACCAGTTGCCCCTTCCAGCGCAGCCACTGCCTTAGGCGAGGCGTCAAACCCGACCACCTCATGGCCGGCACGCATCAGGCGGCGCCCGATATTGGCGCCCATCCGCCCAAGTCCTACTATGCCAATCTGCATGAGAATCCCCTTATTTAAATTCCAGCCTTCAGGCCCGGGCGACCGCAAGACGGCACCTTGGCCAAATTAGCCCCCAAATCCCCGCGCCTGAATGAAATTCTGGCAGGGTAGGCCCTCGCCTCGCGGGGCTCATTCTCAACGTCCGGGCCAGCGGTGTGGTTTCCGCGGAATCCCCGGAAAAGCCGCCTAAAGCAGGCGGAAAGGATTGATTTTACGCCATGGAGCCTGTCAATAGCAGCCGCGTCATTGGGCGTTAGGGCATGGACGAGAATTTTCGCAAAAGTGCGCTGGCCTATCACAGGCTTCCGCGCCCCGGCAAATTGTCGGTAGAGGCGACCAAACGTATGGCGAATCAGCGGGATCTGGCGCTGGCCTATTCGCCGGGCGTGGCTGCTGCCTGCGAGGAGATCGTCAAGGACCCGGCGGCGGCTCGCGAATATACCGCCCGTGGCAATCTGGTGGCAGTAATCACCAATGGTACCGCCGTTCTGGGGCTCGGTAACATCGGGCCACTTGCCTCCAAACCGGTAATGGAGGGCAAGGCCGTCCTGTTCAAGAAATTCGCCGGCATCGACGTCTTCGACCTGGAAGTGGCCGAGACGGACATCGACCGATTCGTGGAAGTGGTGGCGGCGCTGGAGCCGACCTTCGGCGGCATCAACCTCGAAGATATCAAAGCGCCGGAATGCTTCGTCATCGAAAAGCGCCTGCGCGAGCGGATGAACATTCCAGTCTTCCATGACGACCAGCACGGCACCGCCATTGTTTGCGCCGCTGCTATCCGCAACGGTCTTCTGCTGCAGGGTAAGGCCCTGGAAGGGATCAAATTGGTGACCAGCGGGGCGGGTGCCGCGGCGCTGGCCTGTGTCGATCTCCTGGTGGCAATGGGGCTTCCGGCCGACAGTGTGACACTGACCGACATCAAGGGCGTAGTTTATCAGGGCCGCGGCGATGAAATGGCGCCCAACATGGCCCGCTATGCGCGCAAGACCGACGCGCGAACCCTGCAGGACGTGCTGGTCGGTGCCGACGTGTTCCTCGGCCTGTCCGCGCCAAATGTGCTCAAGCCCCAATGGCTGGGCCAAATGGCCGGCAAACCGCTGATCCTGGCATTGGCCAATCCCGACCCTGAGATCAGGCCGGAAGATGCCATCGCCGCCCGTCCGGACGCGATTATCGCCACTGGCCGCAGCGACTATGCCAACCAGGTCAACAATGTCCTGTGTTTTCCATTCGTCTTCCGCGGTGCGCTGGACGTGGACGCCACCGTCATCAACGAACCAATGAAGATTGCTGCGGTGGAGGCCATCGCCGCGCTGGCCCGCGCCGAGGCTTCGGATGTCGTGGCCCGGGCCTATGGCGGTGCCGCAATGGGCTTTGGAGCCGATTACATCATTCCCAAGCCTTTCGATCCACGGCTGATCCTTCATATCGCGCCGGCAGTGGCGCGGGCAGCGATGGAATCGGGCGTAGCCCGCCGGCCGATCATCGACTTCGACGCCTATGAGACGGAGCTCGAGAAGTTCGTCTACCGCTCTGGCCAACTGATGCGGCCTGTGTTCGAGATTGCCCGGCGCTCGCCCCACCGCGTCGCCTATGCGGAAGGCGAGGACGAGCGCGTTCTGCGCGCCGTTCAGACTGTGCTGGACGAAGGCTTGGCCCACCCGGTGCTGGTCGGCCGCGCCGCCGTGATCCGCGAGAAGGCCAGGGCCCTGGGCCTGCGCCTGGATTTCGACAAGCAGGTCCGCATCGTCGACCCCACCTCCGATCCGTTGATCCCGGCTCTGGCCGAACGCTACCAGCATCGGGTGGAACGCAAGGGCGTGCCACCCAACGCAGCAGCGCGTTGGATCAGGAGTCGACACGCCATCACTGCCAGCATGCTTCTGGAGCATGGTGAGGTGGATGCCGCCCTGTGCGGCGGCTTGGGCGACTGGAGCCGCCAATTTGCCAACATCCTGCCGATTCTGCCGCGCCAGGAAGGCATCAGTCGGGTGTACTCGCTGTCCAGCCTGATCCTGCCCAATGGCGCGCTGTTCTTCTGTGACACCCATGTCAACATCGACCCAACCGCCGAACAGATCGCGGAGATGACGTTTCTGGCGGCCCGAACGGTGCGCCGTTTCGGCATGGCGCCAAAAGCTGCACTGCTGTCGCATTCCAGCTTCGGCACGGCGAATTCCGACACTGCGCGCAAGATGCGCAAGGCGATGGCAATCCTGCGCGCCGCCAATCCGGACTTCGAACTGGACGGCGAGATGCATGCGGATGCTGCGCTTAGCGAAGCGCTGCGAGGCCGCCTGGTATCCAGCAGTCCGCTTACAGGCTCGGCCAACCTGATGGTAATGCCAACGCTGGATGCCGCCAATATCGCGCTCACGCTGCTGTCGGCGGCGACCGAAGCGCTCCTTGTCGGCCCCCTGCTTCTGGGCGTGTCCAAGCCGATACACGTCATGGTACCGTCAGTCACGGCGCGCGGCATTGTGAACATGACAGCGCTTTCGGTGGCGCAGGCCGCTTCGCCAAAATAACAGTATGAGGGGTTGAAAGGCGCATGGCTGAGACCACAGCGGATTTCAGAGATTTGTCCAGCCAGGCGCTGGCCCTGCACCAGCAGGGGCGACTGGCCGAGGCCGAGCAGCTTTACATCGAAATCATCCGCAAAAACCCCACCATAGTGGGACCACGCTATATGCTGGGTGTAATGCGGCTACAGCAGGGCCGCGTGCAAGAGGCGGTGGAACTGATGGCTCCGTCGGCCAGGGTCAACCCGGACGATGTCGCCACCCAGATGAATTATGCCATGGCCTTGCGCGGCGCAGGCCGCTTGAGCGAGGCGCTGAGCCATTTTCAGCACGCCGTAAAGCTGAGGCCTGATCTTGCCGAGGCGCACTATAATTCGGGGGTGGTGCAGGCAGAATTGGGCCGCTTCGAGAACGCCATTCAGTGTTACGAAAAGGCGCTGGTACTTAAGCCGGACATGCTTGTAGCCCGCGGAAATCTGGGTATCGCGCTGGCGGGCGTCGGCCGCCTGGACGACGCAGTGGCGCAGTACGAGAAAGTGCTGGACGTCCAGCCGGCGGATGCGGCGACATTGTACAATCGCGGGTTGGCGCGCCTGGCACAGGGGCGCAGGCAAGATGCCCTCGCAGATTTCGAGGCGGCATCAGCCGCAGCTCCAGGGTTTGCCGATCCGATCTATCAGCGCGCCATCGCATTGTCGCACCTGGGCCGCTTTGCCGAGGCACTGCTTGCCTTTGACGCAGTGCTGGCGCTGACGCCGAACGATCCGGAAATCCACAGCAATCGCAGTGTGGCGCTGTGGAATCTTGGCCGCCCCGAGGATGCGCTGGCCAGTGCTGAAAAGGCGCTCGAGCTCGATCCCGGCCTGGCCTCGGCATGGTACAATAAGGGTATCGCGCTTAAGGGATTGGCGCGCTTTCAAAACGCGTTGGAT
>JBEHXB010000029.1:0-13892 GCA_048498895.1 Pseudomonadota bacterium | reverse complement strand
CTGCTGGAAAAGCTTCTGAAGCAGGGGCGGCTGCTCGCGCGCGCCGCGGGGCTGGCCGCCATCGCCGCCGGCCTGCTGCTGCTTCTGCCAGGTACCTTCACCATCTGAAGCGGCCGCTTCCTCAGCCGCGTTTCCACACCGCGTAATAGGGCTGGGTGGAGAAGTCGGCATTGAAACCGGGAAAGATGACGGACTGCCCGCCAAGCGTCAGCACGAAGTAATATTGCAGTGGGTAGGGCGAGCCGGTGTAGGCGGCTGGAATGGCCGCGCCAAAGCCCGTGCCGTCGCGTGTCATCGCCATGCTCAGCCAACGTTCGCCGTGATTGACATGGCGATAGAACAGCGTCGCCGAAACAGCCGATGGCGCCGCCAGCGCCAGCGGCAACTGCGAGCCGGGCGTGAACATCGCGGGCGCGTCATGACGGCAGTCGATCCGGGGCCGCGTGGCCGGATTGGCGACGGCGGTCATCGCCTTTGCGGCGTCGCCATTGCCGCCCTTTGCCACCGCCGCGCGCACGGCGGCGATGTCGGCATCGATGGCCGCCAGCCGGTCGGCCCAATGGCCGCGCCGGATGGGTGTGCGCCCATAGGATATGTCGGCCTGATAGACCGCGCCTTCCTTTGCCAGTTCCGCCCAGGCCGCGCGCGCCTTCTGGTATTCCGCCACCGCGCGCTGTCCGGCCTTCGCATCGCCCGCCTGCTGCCACAGCGCATGGTAAAGTCCCGCGCGCAGCTTGGCGGCGAAAAAGCGTCCCAGCCCCGCCTGGATGCGGACATCGGCCTTGACCAGTTCGTCCAGCGCCGGGCTGCCGGATTCGGCCACATGCGCCAGCCCGTCCAGCCACACCGCCACTTCGGCCGGCGAATATTTGGCGTTGACGCGGCCGGCGATCAGCTCGCCCGCATGTTCGTCGATGGATGAGAAAAGCTGCGGGTCCAGCGGACTGCAGGCGCCGAAATTCCACGGGGCCGGCGAGTCGGAATAGGGCGCGTCCTTCTTGTCCACCGCGATCAGCGGCTGGTTGGTATAGACCTCGTACCACAGCGAATGGTTCGACGCCGACGGCAGCGAGGCGCTGGTCAGAAGCGGCAGCACCCGGCTGGCCGCCGACAGCGCCTGTGCGGCCGCCGCCGCGCCCTCGCCGTGCCGCCGCGCCAGCGCACGGCGCCAGAAGTCATCGCCGCCATCGGGGTTGTAGAGCATCCGTCCCAGCAGGCGGTAATTGTCCACGAACTTTCGCCAGTCCTTCGGATGGCTTTTCACGGCATAGGCGTTGCGCCCGCCCGGATGTCCAGATCCCTCGCGGCCCTTGAAGGTAAGCGGCTCGCACACCTCAAGTCCCGCCGCGCCGCAGAAATGCGCCGCGCGGCCCAGTGCGCGGGCCAGCGCCGGATCGGCGGACAGGAGATGGCGCTGGGTGCCGGGCCAAAGCCGGTAGATGATGTCGTAGCGGCGCCCCTCCTGGTACAGGTCGGCATAGCCATAGCGGGTAAAGCGCCGCGCCCCGTTGGAGACGGCAAAGGTCCCCGTCTCCATCCGGTCGGGCGTGGGGATTTCCAGCTCCCGGATGTCGGCCTGGTGGTAGCCCAGGCTCTGGTGCTCGGCCGAGAATTTGGGCGCCACCGTCACCGGCTGTCCGGTCCGCACCGCGATGTCGATGATGGTCTGGTCGATCCCCTTGGCATGCATGTCGATCGCAACCTTGCGCCCGCACTTGGCGACGGCCTCGAACAGCGTCTGCCAGAACGGGTAATTGCCTTCCGGGATTCCGCTTTCACCATGCACGCGCAGGCTGACGCCGGTGATCTCGGGACACTCCCTCAAAAGGATCGCCAGGGCATCGCGGCTGTACTGCGCGGCGTCCGCCAGGTCCTTGATGCCGCCGATGACATGGTCGGAGTGGGGGCTGTCGGTCCAGGCCCAGGCATGGGTCCAGATGCCCAACTGGAAGTCCAGGCCTCGCGCGCCCGTCTCCCGCGCGATGAATTTCAGCGTCTGGAGATTGCGTTCGCGCTCGCCGGGCGCAAGCGCGGGCGTGATGGTGACGTCGTGGCCGGGGACCTCCACCAGATAGGGATAGGGGAAATGCAGATAGTCGCCGGTCACGCCGCGCGGAAAGTCATAGCCGAAGCCCAGCGCGAAATTGAACCGGTTGAAGCGGCACGCGGCCACCATGTCCAGATAGCGCCGCCAGCCATCGCGATCATAAAACCAGGGCTTGTCCTCGATCTCGCTCAGGAAGGCGCGCGCCACGCTGCGGACGCGGTTGGGCGTTGTCTCCGCGACCGGCGCCTTCAGGCCCAGCGCGCCGGGACCATCTGCATCCACCCGGTCCGCCAGTTCCAGCATGGCATAGACGAAACCGCGCGCATCCTGTGCCGACACCAGCAACGCCGGCCGCCCCGCCAGCCGGCCCGGCGCCAGCCGCAGACATTCGGGCGATGCCCAGCCTGCCGCGGGCGGCGCAAAGCCCGCGAGCGACGGCGACCCCGGTGTGGCCGCGACGATGATGGTGCCCGTGGCCGCCCGAGGGTCGCCAACAATATTCAGCCCGCCGCCCTTCGCGGCCAGCGCCTCTTTCAGCTTCCCGGCGGCCCAGCGCAGCGGCGCGCTGTCGGCGGCGGGATCGATCACGAGGCTAGCCGAGCCCGCCTGGGCCGCGGCGGGTGTCAGCGCCGCGGCGGGGGCCGCGCCAAGAGCTTTCAGAATGCTTCGCCGCCCCATGCCCGCCATGATCCGTGCCTTTCCTGGAAGATGATCCCGCCCGCAAGGGCGGCACTATAGCGGATACGGCGCGGCCGTCTGAACGGGCTTGTGAACAATCGTCCATTCGGGGGGCTAGCTGCGCTCGAACTTGCGCGCCGAGCGAAGCGTGGCAGCCACCACGCTGGCGGCCAGCGGTCCCAGCCCCAGCACCATGATCGCCAGCGAATAATTGCCGGTGACCTGGCGCACCCAGCCGACCATGGCGGGGCCGACAAAGCTGCCCAGGTTGGATACGGCGTTGATCAGGGCCAGTCCCGCCGCCGCGGCGGAGCCCGACAGCATCGCCGACGGCACCGCCCAGAATACCGCGACGTAACAGAAGACGCCGCTGATTCCCAAGGTCAGCGCCACCATGACGGCCACAGGATCTTTCAGCACCACACAGGCCACCAGTCCGATGCCGGAAATCGCCGCGGGGATCGCGGCATGCCAGTTGCGCTCCCGCTTGCGGTCGGAACGGATGCTCCACAGCGCCATGGCCACCGCCGCAACGGCGAAGGGAATGGCATTGACCAGCGGCGTCATGCCGGCCGACACGCCCAGCTGGTGGATCATCTGCGGCAGGAACAGGATCAGGCCATAGGCCGCCGCGTTGATGCCCACGCCCGCCAGCGCGATCAGCCAGACGGTCCCGTTCGTCAACGCGCCCGCGACGCTGAACTGCTGCACGCTTTCGCGGTGGCTTCGTTCGGTGGCAAGCTGCTCCACCAGCCACGCCTTTTCCGCAGGCGGCAACCAGCGCGCGGCCGCCGGGCTTGCGGGCAGGGCGAAGCGGAAGGCGACGCCCAGCGCGATGGTGGGCAGCGCCTGCAGGATGAACAGCCATTGCCAGCCATGCAGCCCGGCGATGCCGTCCATCAGCAGGATGGGCTGTGAGATCAACGATCCCACCATGATGGAAAAGGGCGTCGACAGGATCATCACCATAAGCATGCGCACGCGATAGCGCTCGGGCGCCCACATGGTGAGGATGTAGAGCAGGCCGGGATAAAGTCCCGCCTCTCCCACGCCCAGTATGAAGCGCACCAGATAGAAGCTGTGCGGCCCCACCACAAAGGCGTTGAGCAGCGATGCGGCGCCCCACATCAGGGTGATCAGCGGAATCCACACGCGCGCACCCAGTTTCGCCAGCACCAGGTTGGACGGCACCGAGAAGGCGACGTAGCCGACAAAGAACAGCCCGCCGGCCAGGCCGAACTGTTCGGAATTCAGTCCCAGGTCGGAATTCATCGTGAGCGCGGCGAAGCCCACATTCACCCGGTCGATATAGGCGACGAAATAGGCCGCGAACAGCAGCGGCAGTATCCGCCACATCACGTGGCGGACGGCGAGTGCTTCCGGTGCTGGCACGATTTGTCCCCTTTGCCCGCGAGCCTAGAGACGCGCCCATCCCCAATCAAGCCTTGCGCCGCATCAAGCCGGCGCAACGCTATTCCTGCTTTGTTGCACCTGCGAGGAGCGGCGATGGATGCGAACACCATAAGGGGGCTGAGCAGCGCCGAAGCCGCGTTGCGCCTGCGCCGGTTCGGGCCCAACGAACTTCCCAGCTCCGAGCGGCGCAGCCTGTTGCGCATCGTGCGGGGCATGCTCGGCCAGCCGATGTTCGCGCTGCTGGTGGGCGGCGCGCTTGTCTATCTGCTGCTGGGCGAGCCGGTGGATGCGGGCGTGCTGGGCGCGTTCGCCACCCTGTCGGTGGCCATCGGCATCGTGCAGGAAAGCCGCAGCGAAAAGGTGCTGCAGTCGCTGCGCAGCCTTGCCAGCCCGCGCGCACTGGTGCTGCGCGACGGCGAGCGCCGGCGCATCGCGGGGCGCGAGCTGGTGCCCGGCGACATCATCATCCTGGGCGAAGGCGACCGCGTGCCGGCCGACGCCTTCCTGCTGGACTGCGCCGACCTGCTGGCCGATGAATCGCTGCTGACCGGCGAGTCCGTGCCCGTCCGCAAGGTGCCGGGCGGCACGGAGGGAAAGCCGCCCGCCCCCGGCGGCGAGGACCTGCCCTTCGTCTTCGCCGGCACGCTGGTCGCGCGCGGCAGCGGCGTGGCGTGCGTCGCCGCAACGGGGCTTTCCACCGAGATGGGCGCCATCGGCCGGTCGCTGCAGTCCATCACCCTGGAACAGCCCCGGCTGCAGAAACAGCTGCGCTGGCTGGTGCGCGACTTTGCGCTGGTGGGCCTTGCCGTGGCTTTGCTGGTGGTGCTGCTGGACGGTCTTTTTCGCGTCTCATGGCTGGCGGCGGCGCTGGCGGGAATCGCGGTGGGCATGTCGGTGCTGCCGGAAGAATTTCCCCTGGTGCTGGCGGTGTTCATGGCGATGGGCGCCTGGCGCATTTCGCGCGCGGGCGTGCTGACCCGCCGCGCCGCCGCGATCGAGACTCTGGGCTCGGCCACGGTCCTGTGCACCGACAAGACCGGCACGCTGACCGAAAACCGCATGCGGGTGGAGCTTGCCGCCGCGGATGGAATGGTGTGGCGGCAAGACGGTACGCCCCCGCGCGATGATCCGGTGCGGGCCGTGCTGCATGCCGCGCTGGGCGCCAGCGCGCCCATTCCCACCGATCCGATGGACCGGGCGATCCACGACGCCGCGGTGGCGGCGGAACTCGCCGGTCCGGGCACGCTGCTGCACAGCTATGGCCTCAAGCCCGACCTGCCCGCGACCTCGAACATCTGGGACGGGCCGGAAAAGGAAACCGCCATCGCCTATGCCAAGGGCGCGCCCGAAACCATCGCCGGGCTGTGCCGCATGCCGCACGGCGCGCACCAGGAATTGCTGGCCCAGGCCGATACCCTGGCGGCCCAGGGCATTCGCCTGCTGGCTGTGGCCGAGGCCGACCTGCCCTGGCGCGACGGCAGCCGTCCCGATTCCCAGCGCGATATCGCCTTCCGTTACCTGGGCCTGATCGGCTTCGCCGATCCGCTGCGCCGATCGGTGCCCGGCGCGGTCCGTGAATGCCGCAGCGCCGGCATCCGGGTGGTGATGATCACCGGCGACTATCCCGCCACCGCGCGCGCCATCGCCGCCCAGGCGGGGATCGACGGCGGCACCGTGCTGGACGGCGACAGTCTGGAGCGGATGGACGACGCGGCGCTGGCAAAGGCGGTGGGCGCGACCTCGGTCTTCGCCCGCATCCGCCCCCAGCAGAAGCTGCGCCTGGTAGAAGCGCTGAAGCGGAATGGCGAGATCGTCGCCATGACCGGCGACGGGGTGAACGACGCCCCCGCCATGAAGGCCGCCCAGATCGGCATCGCCATGGGCGGGCGTGGCACCGACGTGGCGCGCGAGGCGGGCGCGCTGGTGCTGCTCAACGACGATTTCGCCTCCATCGTCGTCACCATCCGGCTGGGGCGGCGCATCTACGACAATCTGCGCAAGGCCATCGAATACATCGTGGCGGTGCACATCCCCATCGCGGGCCTGGCGGTCCTGCCGCTGCTGTCGGGGCTGCCGCTGATCTTGATGCCGACCCAGATCGCCCTGCTGGAAATGGTGATCGATCCGGCCTGTTCGGTGGTGTTCGAGGCCGAAGCGGAGGAGCCGGACGTGATGGTTCGCCCGCCGCGCGATCCGGCCATGCCGATTTTGGGGCGCGGCGCGGCGCTGTGGGCGCTGGTCCAGGGCGGGGTTGCGTTTCTCATCGTGGCCGGGTCGCTGTTTCTAGGCGCGGCTCTGGGCATGGCGGAAAACGAGTTGCGTGCGCTGGTCTTCACCGTGCTGGTGCTGATGAATATCGGCCTGATCCTGGTCAACCGCTCCTTCCGCTCCTCGCTGCGCGAGGCGCTGCTGCGGCCCAACCCGACCTTGTGGCTGCTGGTAACCGCGGTGCTGGCGGTGCTGGCGGTGGCGCTGTATTGGGGTCCCGCGCAGCGGCTTTTTCATTTCGGGCCCCTGCATCTCGACGATGCCGCCGCCGTCGCCGCCGCCGGCGTGGTATTCCTGGCGTTGCTGGAAGGACTCAAAGGCTTGGCCCGCCGCCACCTGAAAGTCCAGATATAGTCCCGCCTGGACACGCCGCGCACATAAAGGCCGCGGGCGGCCGGTCCGGGCTGGCGCTTTCCGGGCCGGATGTTAATTTGCCGCCCTTGAATTTTGGGGAAGGACGATCTGGATGAAAACATTGTCGAAGGCGGCGTTTGTTCTGGCACTGGCGTCGGTGCCGGCCGCTGCGCAGGTCAATGCGGGGGGCCAGGCGCCCGAAGCCAGCCTGCCGTTCAGCATGACCCAGGTGGCGACTTTCAACCTGCCCTGGCGCATCGCGTTCCTGCCCGATGGCCGCATGCTGGTGACCGAAAAGGTCGGCCCCATCTGGCTGGTGACCCAGAAGGGCGAAAAGACTCCGGTCGAAGGCGCGCCGCAGGTTCTCTATGGCGGGCAGGGCGGCATGCTGGGCATTTTCGTTTCGCCCCATTACGCGCGCGACCACAGCGTCTATCTGACCTATTCGGAGCCCAATGAAGGCGGCTCCAGCCTGGCGTTGGCCAAGGCGACCCTGTCGCTGTCCGGCGGCAAGGCCAGCCTGGAAGACCTGAAGGTGATCTGGCACGACGCGGCCGGCGGCAAGGGCGGCCAGTTCGGCGGCCAGGTCGCCTTCGCGCCCGACGGCAAGTCGCTGTTCCTCACCTCCGGCGACCGCCAGCGCTTCTGGATCGCCCAGGATTCCGACGCCCCGATGGGCAAGATCCTGCACCTGACGCTGGACGGAAAGCCGTCGCCCGACAATCCCATGTACGGCGCGATCGGCGGCGGCAGCTATCCCGTCACCGACCCGCCCAAGGACACCGAAGCGGGCAAGACCGCGCCGGTGCTGCGCACCTACACCTATCCGGGCCGCAACGACACCCTGTCCGAGACCTGGACCACCGGCCATCGCACGCCTTACGGCCTGGCCTTCGCGCCCAACGGCGAATTGTGGGAGGCCGAGCACGCTCCCAAGGCCGGCGACGAGTTGAACCTGATCCAGAAGGGCAAGAATTACGGCTGGCCGCTGGTGGCCTACGGCCCCAACTATGACGGCGTGCCGATTCCCAGCCCCGACACGCGCCCCGACCTGACCAAGCCGGTGATCTACTGGAGTCCGGTGATCGCGCCGGGCGCCTTGACCTTCTACAACGGCAGGATGTTCCCGCAATGGAAGGGTTCGGCCTTCATCTCCGGCATGGTCACAAAATCGCTCACCCGCATCACCTTCGACGGCCATGGCGGTGCCAAGCCCGCCGAACGCTGGGACATGGGCCATCGCATCCGCGACATGGAAGTGGCGCCCGACGGCGCGATGTGGGTGATCGAGGACGCCAATCCGGGCGGGCTCTATCGCCTCGCTCCCAAGTAAGCGGCCAAACGCCAATCATCGACCGAACGACCGGCGCCGCGCGGATCATCTCCGCGCGGCGTTCGTCAATTCAGCCGGCGCGAAAAACGCCGCCGCTCAGAAATCGTAGACCAGTGTCAGCCTGGTGGTGGCGTCGGTCTTGGCCAGCCCCGGCGGCGGGCTGCTTTCATACTGCATGTGATAGGACAGTCGCACCGACAGCGATCCGATCAGGCCCGCGGTCAGTCCGGTATCGGACGTCGCGGTGCTGTCGCTGGTTTCGGTATAGAAGGACGCAATTTCGGAGAAGGTCAGCTTGGGCGTGATTTCCCAGCGGAAATTCACCGAGGTGCGGCCGGCGAACTGGTTCTCGATATTGCCGGTGACATAATTGGTCTGGCGCAGCGCGGGGCCCGCTTCGAGCGCCAGCGACGCCTTGGGCGTCTTGAGGACCGAATAGCCAAGGCCGATGGACTCGCTGAAGCGCCGGTCGAATCCCGCAAAGCGGTCCTTTTCCCAGCTCAGCAGCCCCAGGGTGTAGAAGCGGCGGGTGACATTGTAATGACCGGCATAGCTGGCGAAATACCGGCTCTTGCTCTCCACGCCATTGTCGCGCGCATAATCGACCGTCGCCGTGAGGGTATGGTCCCAGAAAAGGCCGTTGCGCGCGTAATTCAGCCCCAGCGCGACGCTGGTGCTGCGCGTGTTGCCGGTGGAATCGGCCGCGCCCACTTCCCCCTGGCCCTTCCATCCTTCGAAGAAGCCGCGCCGCATCAGTCTTGCGCGCGCACGCGCGGCATTCTCGGCGCTGAGGCGCGCGGCCAGCTCGTCGATTTCCTTTGCCGAGCGGGGATTGGTCCGCTTGGCCACCTTGACGGTGATCGACAGTTCCGGATCGCCGTGTTCGGCGGCCGACAGGATCATGTCCATCACGCGCGGCGGTATGGGATCGGCCTGCGCCGCGACGGGCAACCCCAGCAGGAGTGATATGGCGATAAACGTCTTTCGCATCTTTTTTCATTCAAGGATTTTGGACGCGATTGCAACCGCGTGCGGACGGCCAAGTCTTCATGCGCGGACGCCGTGATCACGGTGCCAAACAGAAGGACTGCCCGGTATTTCAAAAGGGAGGCGAAATGACGCGCCCGGCGGTGCGTTTTCCGCCCCGGCACGGATTGATCGGGGTCAATTACTCCATCCTGCGCGCTTCCTACAATTTAAGAGTGCCAATGAACTTTTTTCACGCCCCAGCGTTGAACTTTTTGCCGGGCCCGGCGTTTCTCGACCGGGTTATTCCACCGAAAGTCCCATAGATCGCAAAAAGAGATAAAGGAGAAAGACATGCAAACATTGTCATGGAAGAAATTTGCCGGCCTGACGGTTCTCGCCGTCCCTCTGCTGGCCGGCGGCTGCGCAACCAGGGAAAGCGTAGAGCACGCCCAGGCGACCGCGGACCAGGCGTTGCAGCTGGCCCAGACCGCCGGTCAGAGGGCCGATGCCGCGATGTCGGCGGCCAATAGTGCAGGCAGCAAGGCGGACGCCGCGATGTCGGCGGCCAATGCGGCATCCAGCAAGGCCGACGCGGTCAATGGCAGGGTCGATGAACTCAACGACAAGGTCGACCGCATGTTTGCGAAGGGCCTGAAAAAATAGTAGCGGAGAGCGATGTGGCCGCAGGATTTGTTTTTCCGCCATAGAGCTTTGCCCGGCTGTTTCCGGCTGTTTTCCGGCTTTGCACGAGAAGAGCGGGTGCCGCGCCCCTGCGATCGCGCGGCACTCTGCCTTTTTATCTTCCTGTTCCTCTTCTTCCTCGTGGCCCAGGCGCCGCCGGCGTGCGCGGCGACCTATCCGCTGGCGCCCGGTCAGGCACTTGTGGGCGAAACCGGCTCGTATGTGACCAGGAGCGAAGACACGCTGCTGGACGTCGCGCGACGCAATGATCTCGGCTTCGGGCAGCTGATGGTCGTCAACCGGGATGTCGATCCCTGGCTGCCGGGTGCGGACCGGACAGTCACCCTGCCGGGCGCCTATCTTCTGCCGCCGGGACCGCGCCAGGGCATCGTGATCGATCTTCCCGCCCACCGGCTTTTCTATTTTCCGCCCGGCGGCCGCACGGTCGAGACATACCCCGTCGGCATCGGCGCGGAGGCGGGCATGACCCCGCGCGGCACCACGAAAATCGTGGCGAAGGTCGTCAACCCGACCTGGTATCCGCCAAAATCGATCCGCAAGGAGCGGCCCGAATTGCCGGGAAGGGTGCCGCCGGGTCCCGACAATCCCCTGGGCAAATATGTGCTCAAACTTGGCTGGCCGTCCTATCTTATCCATGACACCAACAAGCCCTATGGCGTGGGCCGCAATGTCAGCCATGGCTGCATCCATCTTTATCCCGAAGACATAAAGAAGCTGTTCGCCGAAGTGCGCGTCGGCACCCCGGTGCGGGTTGTCGATGACCCGATCCGGCTGACATGGGTCGATGGCGAGCTCTATCTGGCGCTGCCCCCAAGCCACGCGCAGGTCGACGAGATGGACGAGAACCAGCCCCTGACCCCCGAGGTGCCGCAGCAACTGCACGACCGCGTCGTCGAGGCGGCGGGCGACCAGCTCGACCGCATCGATTGGGACAAGGTCAGCCAGGTCGGCGAAGAGCGGCCGGGAATGCCGGTGCGGATTACCATGGAAAGCCCGCCCGAAATCCTTCCCTGACGGGGCTTGCGGACACGCCGCTCTTGAACGAAATTCCTTTACGTGAAATTCACCGCCTGGACCTATCATCCTGGGTGGAGCAATGTGGCATACCGTCATGCCCGACCCGATCCTTCTTGACCGGCGCAATGCCTGCCTGGGCATTGCCGGATGTGCCGCCGCCTCGATGGGGGCGGGTCAGGCGCGCGCCGACGACTGGGCGTCGGGCGCCAATGCCCTGCGCATCGTCGTGGTGAAGTCTGCGCGCAAGCTGATGCTGGTGCGCACGGGCAGGCCGTTCCATTCCTTTCCCATAGCCCTGGGCCAGCACCCCACGGGCCCCAAGCGCGCGGCGGGCGACGGGCGCACGCCGGAAGGCCATTACCAGATCGACTCTTTCAACGACCAGAGCCGCTATTATCGCGCGCTGCATATTTCCTATCCCAATCGCGAAGACATGCTGCGCGCGCAGGCGGCGGGGCTGCCGCCCGGCGGCAATATCGAGATTCACGGCTTGCCGGCGGACTTCGGCGATTACGATCCGAAATTCTTCCCGCGCGACTGGACGGACGGCTGCATCGCCGTCAGCAACCGCGCAATGGACACGATCTGGAAATCCGTCGCCCTCGACACGCCGGTCGAGATAAGGGCCTGAGGGTCCCCGGACCGGCCGCCGCTTTGATCCCGGTCAAAGCCGGAATACCGCAAGCTGGTACCATCGCCATCACCGGCATCGACCTGCGCGCCGGCGACAGAAATGACAGCGATGTACCCGCTCTCGTTTCGATTGGAATTGCGCGATGCGGACGTACGAGTTTCTGGTGGATCGCGATGACGGCGCCAGCCGGGTCCATCTGAACTGCGCCGACGATGCGGAGGCCATCGAGGCAGCCTGGCAGATCGCCTTGCATTGGCCGGTAAGAATTTTCGACGGCGAACGGCCGGTTGCCGATCTCCCGCGCCTGTTCAGGCCGATGAGGCAAAGATCCAACTAGTCTTGGTGCCACATCGAATTGAATCGCTGCTGGGGCGGCGGTTTCGATCGCGCCGTCGGTCCTGTGCCGGATGCGCCGCGCGCGGGCGCATGTCTGGCTATCCTATCCGCTTCCGCGCGGCAGATGCCGCGCAAGGAAATAAGATCACTCCCTGTCGGATCTAATTGCTGCCGTCTGCAAAATGGTGGGCGCGCCAGGGATTGAACCTGGGACCCCTCCCGTGTGAAGGGAGTGCTCTCCCGCTGAGCTACGCGCCCGCCAACAGGGCCCAGCCGTCGTGCTGTTCCCTTGGGGACCGTCCGCTTAAGGAGCCGCTCGGGTCCTGTCAAGCAGACCGCGGGCCAAAGCGTGCCGGATCGGGAAAAAACCGCCAGCCGCCGCGCCGGTACATGCCGCCGCGATTCCTAGAGCAGCTTCAGTTCCCGCAGCGCATCGGGCAGGCCGGCAAAGTCGTCCAGCACCAGATCGGCGCCCAGGCTGGCGGCCGGAACCGGCGTATAGCCATGGGAAAAAAGGATGCAACGCACCTGGGCCGCCCGGGCGGTATTAAGGTCTGTGACCGAGTCCCCGATCATGGCCGCCACGCCGCCCCCCATCTCGTCCACCACATCATGGAAAATGCGGGGATCGGGCTTGGTATAGGGCTTGCGGCCGGCGCCGTAGACCGCCTCGAACCTTCCGGCGATGCCCAGCTTTGGCAGAAGAAGGTCGGTCAGGTCCTGCGGCTTGTTGGTCAGGATGCCCAGCCGCGCGCCCTGCTGTTTCAGGTGGTCCAGCGTCTCGCCCACCCCCGGAAAGAGTCGGGTGCCCTCGGCGATGTGGGCGCGATAATGCGCCAGGAAAATCTCGATCAGCGGCGGGATTTCCGGATCGGTCACCGGCCGGCCGGCCGCCTCCATGGCCTGGGCGATCAGCGCCCGGGCGCCAAAGCCCACCATGTGGCGCAGATGATCCAGGTCCGTGACCGGCAGCCCGCGCGCCGCCAGGACGGCGTTGGTGGCCCCCAGAAGGTCGGGCGCGGTGTCGGCCAGGGTACCGTCCAGGTCGAAGATCAGGGCAGGGAATGTACGCAATGGGGTTTTCCGTGGGGGTGTTTGTGTCCAGAGTCGCGGCAATATAGCGTCGGAATTCGTCATTTCACCTTTTTGCACCAACCCCCTACCGGAACGCCATGCCGTCCAGCGACAACCTCCAATACGCCAGAAGCAGGGCTGCCATCATACTGGCCGCGGGCCAGGGCACCCGCATGAAGTCGGCCCTTCCAAAGGTGCTGCATCCTGTCGCGCACCTGCCCATGCTGGGCCATGTGATCGCGGCGGTGCAGGGCGCGGGGGTGCAGCGCATTGTGGTGGTGGTCGCTCCCGGCGCGGACGCGGTGCAGAATTATGCGGCGGCCCGGGGGTGCGCGGTGGCGGTCCAGGACAAGCAGCTGGGCACCGGCCATGCCGTCCGCGCCGCGGAACGGGCGCTGTCTGATTTCGACGGCGACGTGGTGGTGGCCTTTGGCGACAATCCTCTCACCACCCCGGACACTTTCATTCAGGCCTTTGACGGGGCCGCGGCAGGCGGCATGGCGCTGGTTGCTTTCCGCACCGATGTCGGCGGCTATGGCCGCGTGGTCCTGGCCGCCGACGGCAGCTTCGAACGGATCGTGGAGTACAAGGATGCCACGGCCCAGCAGCGCGCCATCGATCTGTGCAACGCCGGCATCCTGGCGGCGGACGCCGCAAAGCTGTTCGGCTGGACGGCGCGCCTGACCAACGCCAATGCCCAGAAGGAATATTACCTCTCCGACGTGCCGGCGCTGGCCAAGGCCGACGGCGTCAATCTCACCGTCATCGTGGCGCCGCAGGCCGAAGCCCTGGGCGTCAACAGCCGGGCCGAACTGGCCGCGGCAGAGGCCATCATGCAGGACCGCCTGCGCGCCCGCTTCATGGCGTCGGGCGTCGGCCTGACCGCGCCCGAGACGGTGTTTCTGTCGCACGACACGGTGATCGAGCCGGATGTGGAGATCGAGCCTTTCGTGGTGATCGCGCCGGGAGTCACCATCCGCAGCCGCGCCCGCATCCGAAGCCATTCGCACCTGGAAGGCGCGGTGGTGGAGCCTGGCGCCATTATCGGTCCCTTCGCCCGCCTTCGC
>JBEHXB010000028.1:0-14384 GCA_048498895.1 Pseudomonadota bacterium | reverse complement strand
TCCAGGCCTGGTACGCCACCCAGACCGAAGACTATGACGGCATCATCCACACCGACGATCCCCGGCCGACCGGAATGACCTTCCTGATGACGGGCGAAAGCGGCACCACATCGCAACTGACCGCGTCGGGGGCTTCCATGCCCGATGTAACGATGGACCTGGGCTATGCGCGCAGGATGCAGGCACGCGGCGACCGGCTGGGCGATGGCCTGAGCAGCGAACTCTATCATGTGATGGTGGTGGTGGACGGCGGCAAAGTCGCCGGCATGCAGATCGGCCCGCTGGCCGACTATATCGCCATGCTGGCGCTGTCGCAGACCGGCACCTTCGACGCCTGCGAAGGGGCGCCGTCGATCACCAACCTGTTTTCCGAAGGCTGCGACAATGGCGTAAAAACCGACGCGATCACCGATGTCGACATCGCCTTCCTGAAAGGCCTTTACAATATGAACCTGGCGGGCACGATGATGCAGCAGCGTGCGGCCATCGCCGATGCCATGGAAACGGCGCTGGGAGCCAAATGATGCGCGTTATTACGGTCCTGGCGCTGTTGGTGGCGCTGTCGGCACCCGCTTCCGCCGCCGGAGGCGAACCGCAAGCGGGCCAGCCCTGGCCCGCGCCCACCTGCGAAAAGCCCGACCCCAAGCCGTTGCAGGACAGGCCCGGCAATGATTCCGGTGCCATCGCGGCCTATAACGCCAGGGTGCACCGCTTCAACCGCATGTCGGCCGACTTCACAGCCTGCACCAAGGCCTATATCGACGACATCCATGCCGAGATTGCGCGGCTGCGTGACCGGACAAAGGCGCGATTGCAGTCGGCGGTGGATCTGGCCAATGCCCGCGTCAAGACCGTGGCGGCCCAGGTCAACGCCGCCATCGCCGCCACGTCGGGCGACGCGCCGGCCGCGGTGACAGGCGAGCCCGATCCGGATTTTCCACCCTCGACCTGCAAAAAGCCGGACAAGTCGCTGCTGAAGCGCACGTCCAGGCTGCACCGGGTCAGCGCCGGCGCGGCCAACGCCTATGACGCCCAGGAAAAGACCTTTGAGGATTGCACCGCCCAATACATCGACAAGGGCAAGGCGGAGATCCAGCGCCTGCAGGAGAACACCGCTGCATTCCAGAAACAGACCGTCGCCCGCACCGACCAGCGTATCGACCTGTTGAACCAGTTGGCGGCGCTGGCCGCTGACGGCGCCACCGACGCCGCGCGCCAGGCGGCGGCCCGGCTGGGCGTGGTGTCGACCGACGGCGACGACGGCGTCACGGCGGTGGACCGAAGCGCGGTCCTGCCACCCTAAAGTTTGACGCGTCCCTCGCAGATGTCAGTGTAGCGCTCGGCCGTCAGCGGTTCGTACGCGGCCGTGTCGGGATCCAGCCAGAAGATCGGATCGGCGATCGCCGTCGGATCGAACCCGTCCTTTACCAGGTCGACCTTGCGCTGCTTGAAGGTGCCGGTGACGGCGATGGCCGGCGACAGGCGCAGGAAGATGGGCCGCGCATAATGCGGCAGCCGCGCGGCCAGCCGGCCGGGCAGCGCGCTCATGTCGAAATCGCCGTCCACCACGATGGCTGCCATGCCGGCGCGCCCGTCAACGCCGGGCACGCTGACGCCATAGACATTGGCCTCGCGGATGCCGGGCACCTCCGCCAGCGCCTCGCTGACCTCGCCGGTGGCGACATTCTCTCCTTTCCAGCGGAACGTGTCGCCGACACGGTCGACAAAATAGAAATAGCCGTGCGCATCGCGCCGCATCAGGTCGCCGGTGCGAAACCATGCGTCGCCCTTGCGCATCACATCGCGCAGCACTTTCTTCTCGCTGGCCTTTTTGTCGGAATAGCCTTCGAAGCCCCTGCCGGCACGGGCGGAAATGCGGCCCACCGCCTCGCCCACCTCCTCCGGTCCGCACTCGATGCACAGCCCATCGGGTCCGCGCACCGGCAACTGGGTTTCCACGTCGAAGCGGATCACCCGGGTGGGCAGCAGCCACTCCAGATATTCGGGCACCCGGCCGACCGAGCCCACCGTGCCGTCATAGTTCAGCATCGAGACATTGCCTTCGGTGGCGCCATAGAATTCCACGATGCGGGGAATGGCGAAGCGTTCCTGGAACTGGCGCCAGATCTCGGGGCGAAGGCCGTTGCCGGTGATCACGCGCACGGCATGGCCTTTTTCCTGCATGCTTTCCGGCTGGTTGAGAAGGTAGCGACACACCTCGCCGATATATTCGAAGATGGTGGCGCGGTATTTGTGGATGTCGGGCCAGAATTCGTGCACCGAGAATTTGCGCTTGATGATCAGCGCACCGCCGCTCAGGAACGCCAGGCCCACCGCGCACACCCCGCCGGTCGAATGATAGAGCGGCAGGGGATTGTATATGCGATCGGTCTCGCGCGGGACCAGGGCGCCGACAAAGCCGCTCATCATGAAAAGCATGCGCATATGGGTGAAATTGGCCGCCTTGGGCAGGCCCGTGGTGCCGGAGGTATAGATGAAGAAGGCGCGATCCTTCAGCGTGATGCCCTGACGCGCCGTCTTGCCGGGCGATGTGTCGGGCATGGCGGCCAGCGCCGCGTCCAGGTCGTGCAGGCCCTCCACTTTGCCGCCCTGCGCCCAGATATCCGGCAGATCGGCGAAGGGGGCGGCGCGGAGCTGGGACGCAAGCTCTGCCCCCACGATCACGTGGCGCGCACCGGAAATGGCGATGGAATGCGCCAAGCCCTCGCCCATCAGGTTGGTGTTGATCAGCGCGACCTGCGTCCCCGCCTTGAACAGACCCAACCAGGCGCAGATGTAGTCCGGCCGGTTCTCCATCAGCAGCGCCACGCATTCGCCCCGCCTGATCCCCCGCGCGATCGACCAGTGGGCGTAAGCGTTGGCGCGCCGGTCCATCTGGGCATAGCTGAACTGGCTGTCCTGATAGATGAGGGCGATGTTGTGCGGACGTCTTCGGGCCTGCGCTTCGACGATGTCGACGATGGTGCGGGTGGAATCCGGCTTCAGCCGGCGCAGCAGCCACAGGGTGCGCGCGACATGGGCGAGATAGACATATTCGCGCCGGACGGCGGCGGCCAGACTCATCGAGGTTTCTCCCGCATACAGACTGGCGGGCGGGGGAGCCCCGATCAAGCAATACCGCAGGTCACGCGACGGCGCCGAAAGCGTGCTAGACACGCTCCCGATGGACGATCCCCTGGACCTGCGCGGCCTCAAATGCCCTTTGCCCGCCATGCTGGCAAGGAAGGCGCTGGCCAAACTCGCGCCCGGCTGCCGGATCGTCGCGCTGGCTGACGATCCCATGGCGCTGGTGGATATTCCGCACATGTGCCACCGCGAGGGTCACGCCGTCGAAGGCGTAACCCGTCACGCGAGCCATGCGGAATTCCTGATCCGCGCCGGGGCTACGCCGGCGGCGGAGGCGGCGGCGCCTGGTTCGGGGCGGGCTGGCGCTGATCCGGCGGCACCGCATCCGGGCCGAGATGACGGATCACCTCCGCAGCGTTGATGGCGCGCGGCTCCGTCTTGGCCTGGTCGGGGGTCAGCATCACGATCTCCGCATAAGCATCATATTTTGTGCGGGTGATCACATCCACCGACGGCTCATAGGCAAACCCCCAGCCGCCCCAGTAGTGAGGATAGAAGCGATGGCCGTACCAGGGCCCGTACCAGGGGTCGACCGGGTAATTGGGCACAGCCTGGTAGGTGGTGCGCGCCTTGGTATTGCGGGTATCGAAGACGAAGAAGTCATAGCCCGCCGCCCGGGTCACTTCGGCCGCGCGCAGCAGGAGGTAAGACTCCACCGTCTCGCGGGGGGTGACAGTGTTGCCGCTGAAGGTAACCCGGTAGCGGTTCTGGGCCAACTGCCGGTCGGTATAGCCGGTTTGCTGGCCCTCCAGCCGGGGGCCGTAGGGGGTGGGACTGGCACAGCCCGCCAGGGCAAGCACCGCCACCATCAGGGCCCCGGCCAGGAGGGGCCGGGCACGGTCAGGGAAAAACTGATTGAAAACAGTCATTTTCAGGCTCCCATTCAGCGCCCCTCGCTGAAAGTCCAATATGGTAACGACCCGTCCCAAACCCAAGTTCCGCTTCGGCCAGGCAGTATAATCATGGGCTCGCTCCGCCATACATGACATTGATCCGGCGCATATTTCTCCGTTCAGGGCATACTCCTTCGCACCTGCCCCCTTGCCATTCGCGGCGCGGCGTAAGATGGTCGCCTTGCCCTGCGGCGCGCCGCAAGGCATGGTCCGGTGTGGGCCGGAAAGACCCGTAAAGGCCGGGTCCGCATAAACGAGCCTCGGGGGCCTGAACGATCGCCATGCACGGTCTTTCTCTTTTCCTTCAATTCGCCCTCTGCATCGTCCTCATTTCCGTTTGTACCCTTTCGGTGCAGCTTGCGCTGCTGGCCTGGGTGCGCGTGTTCCGGCGCAGGCCCGACCTCAAGCTGGCGCTTATGGAGGATGCTGCGCTGCCGCATGTGCTGGTTCAGCTTCCGGTCTGCAATGAAGGTCTGCTTGCCGTGCGCGTCGCCCGCGCCGCCGCGGCGATGGACTGGCCGCAGGGCCGGCTGACCATCCAGATTCTCGACGATGGCGACGGCCAGGACCATGCAGCGCTGGCCCAGGCGGCGCGGGCCGCGGTGCCGGAAGGCGTCAATCTGCAGGTTTTGCGCCGGGGCAACCGCAAGGGCTTCAAGGCTGGCAACCTGGCTTTCGGCCTGTCGCATAGCGACGCACCCTTTGTCGCGGTCTTCGATGCCGACTTCGTACCGCCCGCCGATTTCCTCCGCCGGACCATCCCCGCGCTCCTGGCGGACAGCGGCCTGGCCTTTGTGCAGGCGCGTTGGGGCCATGCCAACCGCGCCGCCAACTGGCTGACGCGGGTGCAGGGGGTGTTGCTGGATTCCCATTTCGCGGTGGAGCAGGAGGCGCGCTTCCGCGCCGGCCTTCCCATGTCGTTCAACGGCAGCGCGGGCGTGTGGAACCGCATCGCCATCGAACAGGGCGGCGGCTGGAGCGGCGACACGCTGACCGAGGACCTGGATCTCTCCATGCGCTGCATGATGCAGGGCTGGCGCGGCGCGATCGTCTCGGACCTGGTGGTGCCGGGCGAACTGCCGCAGACCGCGGCGGCGTGGCGCGCGCAGCAGGCACGCTGGACCAAGGGCCATGCCCAGGTGGCGCGCAAGCTTCTGCCCCAGATCTGGGCCAGCGCCATGCCAGCCTGGAAGAAGGCCGCAATGTCGCTTCAAATGTGCCAGTTCGGCTTCTACATGCTGGCTTTCGCCAGCGCCGCCATCTCGCTGACCTTGATGTATATGGGCGTGGTCTATCTGGCGGGCGTTGCGCTTCTGGGCCTGGTAGTGACCTTGCTGGGGCTGGCTTGCAGCCTTTTCTATCTGTGGCTGGGCCAGCGCATGCTGGAGCGCCACAAGGAGCCGCGCCTGATCCCGTCGCTGCTGCTGGCCGTGGTTTTCCCATCCGGCCTGATCCTGGCCAACACGCGGGCCACCTACGACGCTTTCTTCTCAAACCATATGGACTTCAACCGCACCATCCGCGTGGGCGAAACCTACAAGGGCGCCTGGCGCGGCGGCCCCGAGCTGGTGGCCGGTCTGCTGCTGCCGGTCTTCGCCCTGGCCGAACAGCCGATCGGCGCGCCATTCTTCTTCTTCGCCGTGGCCGGGCTTGTCTCGATCGGCGTGATGGGCGTGGCCGGATCGCCCAAGCCCGTGCGCCAGCAGATTACGCCGGGCGAGTAACTGCTTACGCCACAGTTAACCCATCGTTAACCGGCCCGCCGTTCCAATCGGCCGGCCGGAAATCCCGTCTGCCCAGCCCGCGGGCGGCAGAGGAATTTCCGCGCCAATTGCGATGGGGAGCCGGTGCCGACTCGCACGATACCGAAGTTGCTGGTGGTAATGACGGTCGCGCTGGCCCTGGAAGGCTGCGCCTCCTCGGTCATGGACTATTCCCGGATGCCGCCGGAGCAGGGCCGCGCTGTGGTCCAGCAAGGCGATGGCCGCACCCTGAACTGCGTTCCCTTCGCGCGCGAACATTCCGATGTGAAAATATTCGGCGACGCCGTGACCTGGTGGGACCAGGCGAAGGGCCGCTATGCACGAACCGAGGAGCCTTCCCTGGGATCGATCATGGTGCTGCACGACTATGCCGGCCCCAAGCACGGTCACCTGGCGGTCGTGCGCTCCATGGTTAACAGCCGCGAGATCCGCGTCGATCACGCCAACTGGCTCAATGATGGAGCAGTTTATCTGAACGACCCGGTTGTCGATGTCAGCCAGGGCAATGACTGGTCCCAGGTGCGGGTCTGGAACATCCCCAACAATGCCTGGGGCTCCCGGGTCTATCCCGTCCAGGGCTTCATCGGGCCCGGCCGCGATGTGAGCGGGGGTGCCCTGGCGCAGGGCGGCGCCATGGGGCCGGTCACCCTGGCGGGTGAATAATACTGCAATAACCGGCATTTACGGGGGAGAGGGGCCGGTGGCTGCGTCCTACTGCCTCGCCCCCTTTGAGCGTGCCGGACAACGGCCCTATCTTGGCCGCGCCCGTGGGGGGCTCGACGGAACGCCCAGTGCCAGTTTCTGTGCCGCGCGTTCTTCCTTTGCATCATGAGCCTTATCCGTCCGTGAGCAGCACAGACCAGGACATTCCGGAGCAGGCTGCCCAAGCGGGGCAATCGCAGGGCGACCGCACCCCCGGGTCGCGCCGAAACGCCATGCTGATGCTGGGGGCGCTGGGCGTGGTATTTGGCGATATCGGCACCAGCCCGCTCTATGCCCTGCGCGAGACGGTGCGCGAGACCACCGGCATCTTCGCCAATCACGCCGCGGTAATGGGCTCGCTGTGCCTGATCTTCTGGGCCGTGGTGGCGGTGGTGACGATAAAGTACGTCACCCTGATCATGCGCGCCGACAATGACGGCGAGGGCGGCACCCTGGCCCTGGCGGCGCTGGCGCACCGCTCGCCCGGCATCAGCCGCGGCCTCAAGAACACTATCGGCATCGGCGCGGGCGTTGGCCTGGCCCTGTTCTACGGCGACGGCATGCTGACCCCGGCCATCACCGTGCTGTCGGCGGTGGAAGGACTGACGGTAGAAAGCCGCGCCTTCGAACCGCTGGTGCTGCCGCTGGCGCTGGTCATCCTGGTCAGCCTGTTCGCGCTGCAAAGCCATGGCACCCATCGTATCGGCAAGATGTTCGGGCCAGTGATGGTGCTGTGGTTCGCCGCCATGACCGGCTTCGGCCTTGCCGCCATCTTCAAGACGCCGGTGATCCTGGCCGCGATCAACCCGATGTACGGCATCCAGCTTTTCCTGGCGGCACCCTGGATCGCCTTTGTCAGCCTGGGCGCCGTGGTCCTGGCCGTTACCGGCTGCGAGGCGCTCTATGCCGACATGGGCCATTTCGGCAAGCAGCCCATCCAGC
The DNA here is from genome assembly GCA_048498895.1 of Pseudomonadota bacterium. Lineage (GTDB taxonomy): Bacteria > Pseudomonadota > Alphaproteobacteria > Micropepsales > Micropepsaceae > Rhizomicrobium. The sequence goes on along the minus strand of JBEHXB010000028.1, from coordinate 6,937 downwards.
GCGCATGGTATTTCATCTGCCTGCCGGCGCTGATGTGCAATTATTTCGGCCAGGGCGCGGCGCTTCTGGCCCACCCCGAGCGCGCGCCCATAGCGTTCTATTCCGTCATTCCGCACTGGGCCCATCTGCCCATGGTCGGCATGGCGACGCTTGCCGCCGTCATTGCCAGCCAGGCGGTGATCACCGGCGTCTTCTCGATGACCCGGCAGGCGGTGCAGCTGGGCCAGCTGCCGCGCATGGAGATCCGGCACACCAGCGCCACCGACTATGGCCAGATCTATGTGCCCAACATGAATATCGTGCTGGGTGTAGGCGTGGTGCTGATCGTCCTGATCTTCAAGTCTTCCGCGGCGCTGGCGGCTGCCTATGGCATCGCGGTGACGGGCGTGATGGCGATCGATACCTTCAATGTGTCGCTGGTGGCCTCCAGGCAATGGCGCTGGAATCCGTTCCTGGTGGTGGGACTGTTCGGGCTTCTGGGGTTGATCGACATCGTCTTCTTCGCCTCCAACGCGCTGAAGATTCCCGAAGGCGGCTGGCTGCCGCTGTTCATCGCTTTCTGCGTCTTCGTCATGATGGACACCTGGCGGCGGGGACGGCGCGTGCATCTGGAGAAGGTGCGAAGCGAATCCATGCCGCTGAACCTGTTCCTCGAGCGCGCCGACAAGAGCACCACCCGCGTCGCGGGACTGGGCGTGTTCCTGGCCTCGCGCACCGATGTGGTGCCCGGATCGCTGCTGCATAACCTCAAGCACAACAAGGTGCTGCACGAGCGGGTGGTGATCTGCAATGTGGTGGTCGAGGACACGCCGCTGGTCGCCGCCGACAAGCGCATCGAAGTGGAAAAGCTGGGCAAGGGGTTTTATGCCGTGAAGGTGCATCACGGTTTCTTCGAGACACCCGACGTGCCGCGCGCGCTGGAAGAGGCGCGCCGCTTCGGCCTGGCGCTTGACCTGGACACCGCGACCTTCTTCATCGGACGCGAGACGCTGGTGCCCGACCACCGCTCCGAGCTGGGCCACTGGCGCAACTGGCTTTATCGGCAGATCGCGGGTGCGGCATTATCGCCCGCCCGCTTCTATCAATTGCCGCCCAATCGGGTAGTAGAATTGGGTTCGCAGATCAGCATCTGACCGATCGCGGCAAAAGACCCCGCAGAGACCCCCCAACATGCAACAGCAATCCGGCAGCGGGCACGGGCGGACCCTATCGCTCACCATCAGTGCGCTTGGCATCGTCTTCGGCGATATCGGCACCTCGCCGCTTTATGCCATGCGCGAATCGGCGCTTGCCGCGGGCGGAGCCACTCCGTCGGCCTTCGCCATCTATGGCGCGCTGTCGCTGATCTTCTGGTCGCTGCTGATCGTGGTGACGCTCAAATATGTCGGCTTCATCATGCGCGCCGACAATAATGGCGAGGGCGGCGTGCTGGCGCTGGCGACGCTGGCTCACCGCGCGCCGGTGAGCCGGCGGGCCAAGACGGCCATCGGCATCGCCGCGCTTCTGGGCCTGGCGCTGTTCTATGGCGACGGCATGCTGACCCCGGCGATCTCGGTCCTTTCAGCGGTGGAAGGCATCGGCGTATCCGAGAGCTTCAGGCCCTGGGTGGTGCCGCTGACGCTGCTGGTCCTGGTCGGCCTGTTTCTGATGCAGCGCCACGGCACCGAGCGCATCGGCAAGCTGTTCGGTCCGGTGATGCTGTTGTGGTTCGCCGTGATGGCAGTGCTGGGGGTGCGGGCGATCCTGGCGGCACCCCAGATCCTTTGGGCGCTCAATCCCGTCCACGGCATCGCCCTGTTCGCGCGCGAGCCCTGGACGGCGTTTGTCTCACTGGGCTCGGTGGTGCTGGCGGTTACCGGCTGCGAGGCGCTTTACGCCGACATGGGCCATTTCAGCGCTCGCGCCATTCGCTGGGCCTGGCTGTTCGTGGCATTCCCCGCGCTGACGCTGAACTATTTCGGCCAGGGCGCGCTTCTGCTCAACCATCCCGATGCCGCACCCTTCCTGTTTTATGCCCTGGTGCCGTCCTGGGCGCATTTTCCCATGGTGGTTCTGGCCACCATCGCTACCGTCATCGCCAGCCAGGCGGTGATCAGCGGCGTCTTCTCCATCACCCGCCAGGCGGTGCAACTGGGTCAGCTGCCGCGCATGGAGGTGCGCCACACCTCGGCCCGCGAGCAGGGCCAGATCTATGTCCCTCGCATCAACGCCATGTTGTGCATCGGCGTTGTTCTGATCGTGCTTATCTTCAAGCGTTCGGATGCGTTGGCCGCCGCTTACGGTATTGCGGTGACCGGTGTGATGGTGATCTCCACGGTGCTGGCCGGCATCGTGGCGGCCTGGTTGTGGCGCTGGCCGCGCTGGGCGGTCATCGCCCTGTGCGGCGGGCTGGGCGTCATCGACCTCGCCTTCCTGTCGTCCAATGTGCTGAAGGTCGCCGAAGGGGGCTGGCTGCCGCTGATGGTGGCGGCCGGCGTGTTCGTGGTGATGGACACCTGGCGCGTGGGCCGGCGCGCCCATCTGGAAAAGCTGCGCCGGGATTCGCTGGCGCTGGACCTGTTCCTGGAACGCGCCGAGCGTTTCAGCCAGCGCATCGTCGGCACCGCCGTGTTCCTGTCGCCACGGCTGGACGTGGTGCCCGGGGCACTGCTGCACAGCCTCAAGCATTATCATGTGCTGCACGAACGGATAGTGGTCTGTCAGGTGGCGGTGAGCGACACGCCCTATGTTCCCGACGTCAGGCGTGTGACGGTGGAGAAGCTGGGTAAGGGCTTTTTCTCGGTACGCCTGGTCTATGGCTTCTTCGAGACGCCCAACATTCCCGCCGGGCTGGAGCTGGCGCGCGCGCAAGGCCTGGCACTGGAGCCGGATGCCACTACCTATTTCCTGGGGCGCGAGACGCTGGTGGCGGGCCATGCGCCCAGCCTGTCACGCTGGCGCGTGGGGTTTTACATGTGGCTGGCATCGAATGCGCTGTCACCAGCGCGGTTCTACGGCCTGCCGCCCGGCCGCGTGGTGGAATTGGGGACGCAAGTCAGCATTTGATAAGACCCTTGCGGCCTTTTCGCCGCCTGCAAATCGCCAGGGCGGAGAGCGCGAAGGGAACGAAATTGCTAGTCGAGCGCGTAAACCAGCGCCTTGAGATATGCCGACTCGGGCAAATGCGGATGGATCGGGTGATCGGGGCCGGCGCCCGCCTGACGGATCAAACCGGCGCGCCGACCCGTGCGCCCGATACCCGCCGCACATTCGGCGGCGAACCGGTCCGGCGAAATATTGTGCGAACAAGAGGCCATCAGCAGGATGCCTCTTTCTCCCGTCACCAGCGCAGCCATGCGCGCCAGCTTGCGATAGGCACGCGCGCCCGATTCAAGATCCTTTCTCGACTTCACGAAGGGCGGCGGGTCGGCAATCACGATATCGAACGTCTCGCCCTGCGCGGCCAGCCGTTCCAGCTCCTCAAATACATCGGCCTTGACCGCCTTGACCGTCACGCCGTTGGCGCGCGCACTTTCCTCGGCCAGGGCCAGCGCGGGCGCCGAGGAGTCAAGGCAGATCACTTCCTTCGCGCCCGCTTTCGCCGCCAGGATGCCGAAGCCGCCGGCATAGGAATAGGCGTCCAACACGCTTGCGCCCTTCGCAAGTCCGGCGATGAAGGCACGATTGTTCCGCTGGTCGTAATACCAGCCGGTCTTCTGGCCTTGCGCCAGGTCGGCGAAATAGCGCGTACCGTTTTCTTCGATCTGGATGCGGCGGCCTTCGCCCTTGACCGTCCGCACTTCGCTCTCAAGCCCTTCCAGCGCGCGCGAGGGCGCGTCATTGCGCATGATCACGGTGCGCGGCGACATCAGCCGGTCAAGTGCCGCAAGGATGGCGCCTTCCTGCCGCTCCATGCCCGCGGTACCGACCTGGACCGACAGCGTGTCGCCGAAGCGATCGATCACCAGGCCGGGCAACCCGTCACCTTCCGCATGGACCAGACGGTAGAAAGGCTGCGCATACAGGCGCTCACGCAGCGCCAGCGCGCGGCCGAGACGGCCCGCGAAAAAGTCGGCGTCGATGACCGCATCGCAGGCATTGTCCAGCAGGCGGACCGCGATCAGGCTCGCGGGATTGAAATAGCCGGTGCCGAAAGGATGGCCGCTCTCCCCGCGCACATTGACGATGGCGCCGGGCGGGATGGATCTGGCGGCATCATCCATGCGGATTTCGTTGGAGAAAATCCATGGCGAACCGGCGCGGGCGCGTTTATCGCTTCTTGCCCCCTTGGGCAGAATGATGGTCTTGCGTGACATGTTGGCTGCACCCTTGGGTTGGGGCTGTGTAGCGCCCCCTTGCGCAAGCGTCCATCCAGACCTTAGATGCGTCCAGTTTTCGCCAGTTTCCTGATTTGGGAGAAAGCCATGGCCGTCGACGGCAAGTGGGAAATCGTCATCAATTCGCCCATGGGCGCGCAGAAGGCCACACTGGATCTGGCCACCAGCGGCGCCAGCCTGACCGGCACCCAGACCGCGGCCCAGGGCTCGGGGCCCCTGGAAAATGGCAAGGTGGACGGAAATGCCGTCAGCTGGTCGGCCAAGATATCCTCGCCCATGCCATTGACCCTGGATTTTTCCGGCGCAGTGGAGGGCGACAAAATGTCCGGCAGCGTAAAGGCCGGCGCCTTCGGTTCATTTCCCTTCACCGGCAACCGCGTCGCCTGATAGAGTTCGGCGCTATTTGAGGGCAGCCGTCGGCGCGCTTGGACGTTGCCGGAATTTGTCGGGCTGCCCTTTCGCTTTTTGGGAGCCGGATTTGCACCTGCCAATTCACCGCGAAGGCTATCCCTTCATCGGTCTGTTCGCGGCGGTAAACCTGCTCGCCTTCCTGTTCGCCAACTGGCTGGGCTATGCGCTGCTGCCGGTGACGATCTGGTGCATCGCCTTTTTCCGCGATCCCGAGCGGCACGCGCCCGAGGGCGATGACCTGATCATCTGTCCCGCCGATGGCAGGCTGCTGCCCATTGTGGAGGCGGTGCCGCCGGCCGAACTGGGCCTGGGCGAGGAACCGCGCCCGCGCCTGTCGGTGTTCATGAATGTGTTCAACGTGCATGTGAACCGCAATCCGGTGTCTGGCAGCGTGGTGGCGCTGGCCTACCGTGCCGGCAAGTTCTTCAACGCCAGTTTCGACAAGGCCAGCGTCCACAACGAGCGCATGTCGATCCGCCTGCGTCCTGGCGGCCGGGGCGAGGACAAGGACCTGGCGGTGGTACAGATCGCCGGGCTTGTGGCGCGGCGTATCGTCTGTGACCTGACCCAGGGCCAGGGGGTGCTTAAGGGCGCCCGATTTGGCATTATCCGCTTCGGCAGCCGGGTGGACGTCTTCCTGCCGCGGGGCGCCGAGGTTCTTGCCACGCCAGGAAGTAAGGTGCGGGCAGGTGAAACGGTTTTGGCCCGCTTTGTCTGACGCTGATTTGCCTGAAGAAGGTGCATTGTTGGAACAGCCCGATCGCATCTCTCGCCGCAAGCGCGCCCGCCAGATCGTGGCGGCGCGGCTGGAGCGGCTGGAAGATCTGTCCATCGGCAAGCTGATTCCATCCACCCTGACCTTGACGGCGCTGGCTTGCGGCGTCACCGCCATCCGTTTCGCGCTGACGGCGCAATGGGAGAGCGCAGTCGCCTTTGTGGTGGCGGCCATGATCCTGGACATGCTGGACGGACGCGCCGCGCGGCTCTTGGGGGCGGACAGCCGCTTCGGCGCCCAGCTGGACAGCCTGGCCGACCTGGTCAGCTTCGGCGTGGCGCCCGGCGTGATCATGTATATGTGGAGCCTGGAGCGCATGGGCAATGCGGGCTGGATCGCCGCGCTGATCTTCTGTGCCGCCAGCGCCGTGCGCCTGGCGCGCTTCAATGTCGAAAGCGTGCGCGACGAAGGCGCCACCAAGGGCAATCCCTATTTCACCGGCCTGCCCACGCCGGCCGCCGCCTGCATGATGCTGCTGCCGCTTCTGCTGTGGTTGCAGTGGCATGGCGATGTCGTGCGCCAACCCTGGTTGCCCACCGTGATGGTGGCCATCACCTCATCTCTGATGGTCTCGCGCCTGCCCACGCCGTCGATCAAATACATGAAGCTTCAGCGCCAGCACCGCATCCTGGCGGCGACCGTATTCGCGGGGCTGGCGGCGCTTCTGATACTGTGGCCCTGGGCCACGTTGAGCGTGGGGCTGATCATCTATGTGGCGTCGATCCCCTTTGCGGTGTTCGCCCATCATCCCCGCTACGCCACGCGAGGCTGACCGGCAACCGCCAGGTCGCGCCGGATTATCTGTGACCGAAGCCCGGATTGAAATGAGGCGGCGGCGCCATGCCGCCCATCCGCCGCGGCCGGAAAGGCCGGGCGCGCGAAGGATTGTACTGAAAGCTCTGGCCGTAACTGTTGTAGGTGGGCCCGTTCATGTTTCCCGGTCCATCGCCATAGCCATAGCCATAGGCTGAACCATAGTCCGCGGCACCGTAGCCGACGCCACCGCTCCAGCCGCCCCGGTCAATGGTCAGGCCGGGCCCGTCGCCATAGCCACGCTCCTCGCCATACTCCCCCTGCGGCGGACCATAGGCAGAAGGGCCCGGCGCGTAGCCGTTGGGCGCGTAGCCATCGGGCACATGGTCGTAAGCCCGAGGCGGCGGATAGCCTTCATCGGGGACCGGCTGCCATGCGCCCTGCCATTGCCCGCGCCATGCGCCATGCCACTGGCCATCCCAGTCGCCATGCCATTCGCCCTGCCACACGCCGTGCCACTCATCATGCCAGCCGGCCGGGCGGACCGGGGCCGCCGATTGGTAATCATACGGGTAGGCGTTGAAACCTTCTCCGGCCAGCCTGTGCGGCCGACGATAAGCATGATGCCGGGCTGCCCCGCTGTGGGCGCCTGCCTTTGCACGCGGCCTGGCTTTCGCCTTGG
>JBEHXB010000027.1:0-14588 GCA_048498895.1 Pseudomonadota bacterium | reverse complement strand
GTGTCCTTTGTCTGCCAGTCCTGCGGCGCCGTCACGGCAAAGTGGGCGGGCAAGTGCGAATCCTGCGGCGGCTGGAACACCATCGTGGAGGAGGGCGTGGCCCCGCCGCTGGGCAGCGGCGCCACGCGCCGGGCAAAGGGCCGCAAGATCACGCTGGAGGACCTCAAGACCGAAGACGCGCCGCCGCCGCGCCGCCCCACCGGCATCAATGAATTCGACCGCGTCACCGGCGGCGGGCTGGTGGCGGGATCGGCGCTGCTGGTCGGCGGCGATCCGGGTATCGGCAAGTCGACGATCATTCTTCAGGCGCTGGGCAAGTATGCCCAGGCCGGCGGCCATGCCATCTACATCTCCGGCGAGGAGGCGATGGCGCAGGTGCGCATGCGCGCCGCCCGCATGGGACTGGCCGACGCGCCGCTGATGCTGGGCGCGGCGACCTGCGTCGAGGATATTCTGGCCACGCTGGAAGCGGGCAGGCCTCCCGCCATCGTCGCCATCGACTCCATCCAGACCCTGTGGACCGGCGCGCTGGATGCGGCGCCAGGCACCATCGCCCAGGTGCGTACCGCCAGCTTCGACCTTGTCCGCTATGCCAAGGCGTCGGGCGCGGCGCTGATTCTGGTCGGCCATGTCACCAAGGATGGCCAGATCGCCGGCCCCAAGGCGGTGGAGCATCTGGTGGATGCCGTGCTCTATTTCGAAGGCGAGCGCGGCCACCACTTTCGCGTGTTGCGCGCGGTCAAGAATCGCTTCGGCGCCACCGACGAGATCGGTGTCTTCGAGATGACCGGCAAGGGCTTGGCAGAGGTGGCCAATCCGTCGGCGCTGTTCCTGGGCGACCGCACCTCGGCGGCGCCCGGCACGGCGGTGTTCGCCGGGCTGGAAGGCACCCGCCCGCTTCTGTGCGAGATCCAGGCGCTGGTCAGCCCCACATCCTACGGCACGCCGCGCCGGGCGGTGGTGGGCTGGGATACCGGGCGGCTGGCGATGATCCTGGCGGTGCTGGATGCCCGGGCCGGTGTTGGAATCGGCGCCAGCGATGTCTACCTGAACGTGGCGGGCGGCCTGAAGATCGGCGAGCCCGCAGCGGACTTGGCGGCCGCGGCCGCCCTGATCTCATCCTTTGGTGGAGAGCCCTTGCCCCGCGACACTGTGTTTTTCGGCGAAATCAGCCTTTCGGGCGATATCCGTCCGGTACCTCAGGCCGAAGGCCGGCTGAAGGAGGCCGCCAAGCTGGGCTTCAAGTCCGCCTTTGTGCCAAAAGGCACGCGGGTGGATGGGGCCGGCGTTGCGCTGACGGAAATCGCCAGCGTCGCGGACCTGCTCCGTTTTGGGTCGGAGGCGGCGCCCAGCTCCGCGCGGCGTGCTACAATCGAATCATGAGCGTTTCGTTCAGCTTCGCAGACTTCCTGGTCGTGGCGGTCATCCTGATCTCGACTGCCTATGCCGTCTGGCGCGGTTTCCTGGCCGAGACGCTGTCGGTGTTCGAGTGGGTGGCTGCGGCCTTTGCCTGTCTCTATCTGGGGCCCTATTTCATTCCGCTGACCCACAGCCTGGTGGAGGCTTGGTGGCTGGCCAATCTGATGGCCTATGCCGGCGTGTTTCTGGCGGTGTTTATTCCGCTGGCCTTTATGAGCCACCGCTTCGCCCAGAGCGTGAAGAATTCACCCATCGGCCCGCTGGACCGCGCGCTTGGCGTGGCCTTCGGCCTGGTGCGCGGCATGGTGGTCATCGGGCTGGCCTATCTGGCGTTTACCTATTTCGTGCCCATCCGCCACCAGCCCCGCTGGCTGACCGAGGCACGGCTGCTGCCGGCGGTGCAGGCGACCTCGGAAGCATTGCTCTCGCTGGTTCCAGGTCCGCACAGCCATGTGGCCAGTGTTCAGCCCCCGTCGCCGGCGATCCGCCGGACGCCGGCGGCACGGCAATCCGGCGGAAATGACCCGCTGGCGGACATCATTCGCCGCAATGCTGCCACAGATTCCGCCAGACCGGCAGCGATGCGACAGCAAGCACCCCCGAAGGACGCAAAACGCTATGGCGCCCAGGACCGCCAGGCGCTAGACAAGCTCATCGAGGCGACGGGGAACGGCAAGTGACGGATGCTGTCCATGAAACGGACGCCATGACCGGTCGACAGGACGAAGATCCCATATACGAGCGCGATTCCATACTCGGTCAAGACACGTTGCATGAGGAATGCGGCGTATTCGGAATCTACAATCATGCGGATGCAGGGGCGCTCTCAGTGCTGGGGCTGCATGCCCTGCAGCACCGCGGACAGGAAGCGGCTGGCATCGTCACCTTTGACAATGGCCAGTTCATCGCCGAGCGCCACAAGGGCCTGGTGGGTGACGTCTTCGGCCGCAAGTCCGACGCCGCCAAGAACCTGAAGGGCCGTTTCGCCGTCGGCCATGTGCGCTATTCCACCGCCGGTGGTTCCAATCATCGCAACATCCAGCCTATCTTCGCCGACCTGGCCGGCGGCGGCATCGCTATCGCCCATAACGGCAACCTGACCAACGCTCATGTCCTGCGCGCCGAGCTGGTGGCGCAAGGCGCGATCTTCCAGTCCACCTCGGACACCGAGACCATCGTCCATCTGACCGCGCGCAGCGCCGAGAAGCGCATCGTCGACCGGCTGATCGATGCCCTGTGCCAGGTGGAGGGGGCCTATTCGCTGGTGGCGCTGACGTCAAAGAAGCTGATCGGCATCCGCGATCCGCACGGTGTGCGGCCGCTGGTTCTGGGCGACCTGGATGGTTCGCCCATCTTCGCCAGCGAGAGCTGCGCGCTGGACATCATCGGCGCCCACTTTGTGCGCGACGTCAAGCCGGGCGAGGTGGTGGTGGTCGACAAGGATGGCCTGTCCAGCCACTTCCCCTTCAAGGCGCAGAAGCATCGTTTCTGCGTGTTCGAATATATCTATTTCGCCCGTCCCGACTCGGTGATGGAGGGACACAGCGTCTATGAGGCGCGCAAGAATATCGGCCAGGTGCTGGCGGCCGAGGCCCCGGCCAGCGCCGACATGGTGATTCCGGTGCCGGATTCGGGCGTGCCCGCCGCGCTGGGCTATGCGAATGCCGCTGGTATTCCCTTCGAGCTGGGCATCATCCGCAACCATTATGTGGGCCGCACCTTCATCGAGCCCTCCGAATCCATCCGCCATCTGGGCGTCAGGCTGAAGCACAGCCCAAACCGTGCCAAGCTGAAGGGCAAGCGCGTGGTGCTGGTGGACGATTCCATCGTGCGCGGCACCACCTCCAAGAAGATCGTGGAAATGGTGCGCGAAGCCGGCGCCACCGAGGTTCATTTCCGCGTGTCCTCGCCGCCGACCACGCATTCCTGCTTCTATGGCGTGGATACGCCCAACACCGGCGAGCTTCTGGCCCACCGCATGGATGTGGAGCAGATGCGCCGCTTCATCGGTGCCGACAGCCTGGCCTTCATCTCGATGGACGGTCTGTATCGCGCCATGGGCCAGGCCGGGCGCGAGGCGACCAGCCGGCACTTCTGCGATGCCTGTTTCTCGGGTGACTATCCCATCGCGCTGACCGACGTCGCGGGCGGCACGCGGCAGCTTTCGCTGCTGGCCGACGTGGCCTGACCCCTCAACAGACCGGATGCGACTGCGGCTCCCCGGCGGGTGACAGGTCCGGGCCGATGGGCTACAGGACGCCCGCAACCGGAGGCCGCCCATGGACACCCCCCAGGAAAAGAACAAACCCCTGGAAAACCGCATCGTGCTGGTCACCGGCGCGTCCCGCGGCATCGGCCGGGCCTCCGCCATTGCGCTGGCGGGTGCGGGCGCGCATGTGATCCTGATCGCGCGCACCGTGGGCGGCCTGGAAGAGACCGACGACGAGATCCAGAGAATCGGAGGCACCGCCACGCTGGTGCCGATGAATCTGCGCGACTTCGACGCCATCGACCGGCTGGGCGCCTCGATCTATGAGCGCTGGGGCCGGCTGGATGCGCTGTTCGGCAATGCCGGGGTGCTGGGCATGTTGACGCCCTTGCCGCATCTGGAGCCCAAGACCTGGCAGGAGGTGATCGACGTGAACCTGACCGCCAACTGGCGGCTGATCCGCTCGCTCGATCCGCTGCTGCGCCAGTCCGATGCGGCGCGGGTTCTGTTCGTGACATCCGGCGCCGCGCGGAAGCACATTCCCTATTGGGGCGCATATGCCTTGTCCAAGTCGGCGCTGGAAATCCTGGCGCTGACCTATGCCGCCGAATGCGAGCAGACCAATATCCGCGTCAACCTGATCAATCCGGGCCCGATGCGCACCCTGATGCGCCAGAAGGCCATGCCGGGCGAGGACCCGGCCTACCTGGTCAAGCCGGAAGACATGGCCTTCAAGGTGGTCGAGATGCTCTCGCCCGCCTATGACAGGAACGAGACAATTATAAACTTCCAGAAGTGAGGAGCGTTCGCCGTAGGCGATGAAACCGTCCGGCGGACGGTTTCAAGCGACGAACGCCGCGCGCTTGGCGAGCGGCTGAGCGCCAAAAAGCCCTGTATTGCCTTCCCTCGTGCGGCAACGCCGCGCCCGGCCGGAAAAGACTATTTCTTCGGATCGTAAGGGTTCTTCGAGTTCCGCAATGAAAAGCGCAGCGGCGTGCCCTTGAGGCCGAAATTCTCCCGCAGCCCGTTCTGCAGGTAGCGCAGATAATCGTCGGGCAGGGCATCGAGCTGGTTGCCGAACAGGGTGAAGCTGGGCGGACGCGCCTTGCGCTGGGTCATGTAGCGGATGCGCACGCGCCGCCCCGAAATCGCGGGCGGGGCATGGCGGGTCAGCGCCGTCTCCAGGAAGCGGTTCAAGGTGGCGGTGCCGACACGGGTGTTCCAGGCACGGTCGGCTTCGGCGATCGCGGGCACCAGTCGGTCCAGGCCTTCGCCGGTGCGCGCCGAGGTGGCGACCAGCGGCGCGCCCGCCACCTGCGGCAACAGACGGTCGAGCTTTTCGCGCATCCGGCTGACGGCGCCGGCCTTGTTCTCCAGCAAGTCCCATTTATTGACCGCAAAGACGATGGCTCGGCCCTCGCGCGCGATCAGGTCGGCGATGGTCAGGTCCTGCTTCTCGAACGGCGCCGTGGCGTCAATCATGACGATCACGCAGTCGGCGAAGCGGATCGCCTCGAGCGTCGAGGCGACGCTCATCTCCTCCAGTGTCTCGCCGGCGACGCGCGCTTTTTTCCGCAGTCCCGCCGTGTCATGCAGCAGCACGTCGCGTTCGCCCGCCGCACCGGGGATTTTCCAGGGCGCGGTGATGGCGTCGCGCGTCAGTCCCGGCTCCGGCCCGGTCAGCGACCGTTCCTCGCCCAGGAGCTGGTTGAACAGACTGGATTTGCCGACATTGGGCCGGCCAACCAGCGCCAGGCGCAGGGGCCGGTCCAGATAGCGGACCTCCATGCCTTCCTCGGGGGCGCCGTCTTCGGGCTCCTCTTCGTCTTGCGCCTCTTCGCCGGTGTCGTCCTCGACGTCCATGGCCGCGCTGGCAGGCACCAGCGGCTCCAGGGCCTCGCCGATGGCGTCGATGCCCAGATTGTGCTCGGCCGAGATGCGGATCGGCTCGCCGAAGCCCAGTGCGTAGACGTCGTCCAGCGGCTGGGTGCGGCCTTCGCATTTGTTGGCCAGCAGGATCACCGGCTTGCCGGACTTGTGCAGCGCCTGGGCAATGATCTCGTCGCCCGCGGTCACCCCGGCGCGCGCGTCGATCATGAACAGCAGCGCACCGGCCTCGGCGATCGCGGCCAGGGTTTGCTGCGTCATCCGCTGGGCAAGGCTGCCGCCGGCGGCTTCCTCGAAGCCGGCGGTGTCGATCAGGCGCATGGACAGCCCCGCAAAGTCCACGTCCAGCGCCTGGCGGTCGCGGGTAACGCCGGGCGTATCGTGCACGATCGCCGCCGCCCGCCCCGCCAGGCGGTTGAACAGGCGGGATTTTCCGACGTTGGGACGTCCGACGATTGCAAGGGTCAAGGGCATGGGTAAGTCTTGCGCCTTACGTCAGCGCAGCGCCACCAGTTCCGCATCCGCTGTGTACAGATACATCGTGCCGTTCGCCACCACCGGCGCGATCATCGTGCCGTCCGGAATCTCGACCCGCCCCAACAGCTTGCCCGTATAGGGCGAAATCGATTCGGCATAGCCGTTGGACGAAGTGACGATCAGCCGGTTGGACACCAGCACCGGGCCGGTCCAAACCAGCCTGTCGCTCTTGTCGTCGGGATCGTCCCATTCGGGCAGCTGGTGGATCCAGCGCACGCGGCCTTCCTTGCGGGTCAGGCAGATGATCCGGTTGTTGTTGTCCAGCACATAGACATAGTCGCCGCCGGCCCAGGGCATCTGGATGCCGCCGATGTCGCGGGTCCACATGCGCTCGCCGGAGTTGGCGTTGATCGCCGCCATCACGCCCGATTGGCTGACGGCATAGACCACGCCACGGTCGATCACCGGCCGGCCCGCCACATCATCCAGCTGGGAGAGGGCTGTGACCTGGCCCGAGCGCGAGAGCACGTCGCTCCAGCTCACCTGGCCGTTCTGGGCCTGCAGTGCGAAGACTTCGCCCGAGGTATAGGGCGCGATCACCAGTTCGCCCGACACCGCCGCGCTGGTGGAAACCAGCATGCCGGCCGGCTCGGCGATGCCCTGGTGATCCCACAGCTGGCGGCCGTTGGCTTCGGCAAGGGCGTAGAAATGATTGTCGTAGGTGGAGAAGAAGACGCGTCCGCCGCTGACGACCGGGGCATTGATGATGGGCATCTGCATGTCGTGGCGCCACAACTCGCGGCCGGTGGCCGCATCCATGCAGATCACAACGCCGAAGCCGCTGGTGACGAAGATTTTTCCCTGGTCATAGGCGATGCCGCCGCCCATGCCCGATGCGGGATCCACGGTGTTGGGCTTGCCCAGAAGCCCCCAGAGCGTCGGCATGTCGGTGCCGTTCTTGGGCGCCAGCCGCTTGTTCCACACTTCGCGGCCATCAATGGCACGGAAGACATAGACATGGGCTTCCGAGTCCAGGGTGAAGACATAGCCGCCCGCCACGATCGGGGGCGCCGTGAGGCGGGAATCCCTGTTCGAGCCCTTGCCGGCGTCGGCGGACCAGACCTGGCGCAGGGGGCCGGTCGCTTCCAGGTGATACATGGCGTTGGAGGAATAGCCGCCGGGGTCCGGCCATTCCGGATTGCGGTAGGGCGTGGGCAGAAGCACGCGCGTGCCCTGGATGGTGGGATCGGGCTTGAGCGAGTCGTCCAGCGACATCACCGAGATGCGCACGCCGCGCAGGTTGGACTTCTTGCCGTTGCTCTCGAACCAGCCGCTCACCATATTGGCGACCTGGCAGCCGGACAGCAGCACGAACGCGGCCAGCATGGCACCGGTGCGAAGCGAACGGATGAGCGCGGCTCGGGTCATATGGCTGCGATCACTTCGCCGGCGCGGGCGCGGTTGGCGTGCCCGGCTTGGGGCCGGCGGGCGCGGGCTGGCCGGGCATAGTGGCGGTCTCGGGGGGCACGGTGCCAAAGGTGACGGCACCGCCATTCTTCAGGAAGGCCGCCATGGCGCGGGCACGGGCGCGCAGCGCGTCGGGCGAGTTGGGGTCCTTTTCCAGTGCCTCATAGCGGGCAGCGGCACCCTTCAGGTCCAGCGCGCGATAATCGGCATAGGCCAGCACTTCCTCGGCCATCTGGCGCCAGGCGCTGCCCGGTTCGTCCAGGGGCGCCAGAAGCTTGGCCAGTTCGGCGCGGGGGGCACTGTCGGCCATGCCCCAGGCGGCGCGCAGCCGCGCCACGGCGCCGACCGGGCCGCTGTCGTCATTGGCGATCTGTTTGTACAGGTCGATGGCATCCTTGCGCTGGCCCGCCGCGAACATGGCGTTGGCCTGGGACAGCCTGGCCAGCCTGCGATAGCCGGCGGGCGTGCCCTTGGTCAGGTCGGCAAAGGCGTTGGCCGCCGCTTGCGGATTGGTGATGCGCTGGGCGGCGGCGAAGGCAACGGAGGCCTTTTCGGCCTCGGCCTTTTCATGTCGCTGCCACAGCTGCCAGGCGCCAAGGCCCATGAAAACCAGCACCAGAAAGGCGATGGCGTAGACGCCATACGCCTTCCACAGTTTCTCGATCCGTTCGCGCCGGACGTCTTCTTGGATCTCGCGAAAAATATCACTCACAGGCAGACAGTCCTTGCGTGCTGGCTTTCGGCCATGTTGCCAAAGGGCTCGAACATCAGGCGGCGGCCGTCAATCCGGCTGGGCCGCAAAGTCCTTGACGGGACGGGTTAATTAGCCCGGGGCGCACGCCCGCGCAATGCGGGGCCGGTTAAGAATAGTCGGGCTTTTGGGGCTCTTTCAGGGCACCTTCTTCATCGGATAGACATTTTCGGCCCCCGGGAAGCGCCGTTCGCGCACATCCCGGGCATAATCACGCACTGCGGACTCGATGGCCGGCCCCAGATGGGCGTACTGGCGCACGAATTTGGGCGGGCTGGGATTGAGGCCCAGCATGTCCTCCAGCACCAGGACCTGGCCGTCGCAGGCGGGGCTGGCGCCGATGCCGATGGTGGGGATGGCGATCTGGGCGGTGATGCGGGCCGCCAGCGGCTCGGCCATGCCTTCCAGAACCACCGCGAAGGCGCCCGCCTGGGCGACCGCGGCGGCGTCAGCCTCGATGGCGGGCCATTCGCTTTGCGCGCGGCCCACCGTGCGAAATCCTCCGGCGACGTTCACGCCCTGAGGGGTCAAGCCGACATGGGCCATCACTGGAATGCCCCGTTCAACCAGACAGGCGATGGTCGCGGCCATGCGCTGGCCGCCTTCCAGTTTCACCGCCGTGGCGCCGGTTTCCCGGATGACGCGCGCGGCGTTGCGGAAGGCTGCTTCCGGGCTTTCCTCATAGGTGCCGAAGGGCATGTCCACGACAACCAGCGCCTTGCGGGCGCCGCGCATCACCGCCCGGCCATGCAGGATCATCATCTCAAGGGTCACGCCCAGCGTTGATTCCAGGCCGTGGATCACCATGCCCAGGCTGTCGCCCACCAGCATGACGTCTACATGGTCGTCCAGGAGGCGCGCGGTGTGGGCATGGTAGCAGGTCAGCACCACCAGGGGCTGCTGGCTCTTGCGGGCACGGATCTGGGGCACCGTGATGCGGTGGACCTGGGCGTGCATGGACATGAGGTGCCTCCGGTAGGGACCACAAGTTTTATACCGTGGCGGCGAACGGCCCCATAGGCAAACCGCAGGGGAGCGGGCCTGCAGCGGGAGCAGAGATATTTTCCGCAAACAGTTAAGTAGTCTATTGACTATCAGGGGGCACCCTGATACTTAAGTACATGCTTAACTCAAGCCTCGACAAAACCTTTGCCGCCCTGGCCGACCCGAACCGCCGGGCCATGGTCGAACGGCTGGTCCAGGGCCCGGCCACCGTCAGCGAGCTGGCGCGGCCGCTGCCGATGTCGCTGCCGGCGGCGATGCTGCACCTGCGGGTGCTGGAGGAGTGCGGCCTGGTGACCAGCCAGAAGAGCGGACGCGTGCGGACCTGCCGCATCGATCCAGCCCGGCTGAGCCTGGCCGAGCAGTGGGTGGGCGAACGGCGCCGGATGTGGGAGGCGCGGCTGGACCGGCTGGGCGCCTTCCTGGACGAACCCACGGAGGAGGAAAAATGAGGAAGCTGATTTCGCTGATGCACGTCTCGCTGGACGGCTTCTGCGCCGGACCGAAGGGCGAGATGAACTGGATCGCGCTGAACGACGCCGTCTTTGCCGATGTCGAGACCCTGGTGGAACGCAGCAGCGCCGCCGTCTATGGCCGCACCACCTATGGCATGATGCGCGGCTACTGGCCCACCGTGGCGACGCGGCCCGATTCCAGCGCCCGCGAACTGCGCCACGCCCAATGGGTGGAGGAAGCGCCGAAGCATACCTTCAGCCGCACGCTGGAGAGCAGCGACTGGAACAATGTCCATCTGCACAGGGATGCCGAAGCAATCCGCGCTTTGAAGCAGCAGCCCGGCGGCGACCTGCTGATCTTCGGCAGCCCGGGTCTGACGCATGCCTTCCTGGCCATGGACGCGATCGACGAGTTCTGGATCAACCTCAATCCCGTGCTGCTGGGGCAGGGTGTCCGCTATCTCGATGATACGGTGAAGACGAAGCTGACGCTGGCGGGCAGCCGCGTCTTCGACAATGGCGTCATCCGCCTGAATTATGTGAAGGGCAACTGACATGACCGCCCGTTCCGTTGTCCATGCCAGCTTCACCATCACCCGCCAGTGGAAGGCACCGCCGTCGCGCGTCTTCGCGGCCTTCGCCGACCAGGCGCAGAAGGACAAATGGTTCGGCGGCATCAAGGGCGAATGGGAGCCGTTGACCCGTAGTTTCGATTTCCGTGTCGGCGGGCGAGAAAACGCATCGGGACGCTGGAAGAAGACGGGCGTCGTCTCGCATTTCGACTGCGTCTATCAAGATATCGTGCCGCCCTCTTCCGACGAGTCAGGGCGTATCATCTACAGCTATGTGATGCACCTGGACGACCGCAAGATTTCGGTCTCCCAGCAATGCATCGAAATCACGCCGGACGGCGCGGGCAGCAAGCTGGTGCTGACCGAATATGGCGATTACCTGGACGGCTATGACGATGCCGGAAGCCGCGAGCATGGCACCAATTTCCTGATGGATGCGCTGGGCGCGTCGATCGGAGGCTGACATGGATCTAACCGAGCTGGCGAAAGGCTATTACCGGGCCTATGAGCGGCACGACCCGGACTGGGTGGCGGCGAGGCTGGCGCCGGGCTTCACCTTCACCAGTCCCTTCGACGAACATATCGACCGCGAGGCCTATTTCCGCCGCTGCTGGCCCACGACGCCCCTGCACCACAAGTTCAACTTCATTGCCGTGGCGCAGGACGGCGAGCGCGTGACGGTGGTTTATGACGCCGAGCTGAAGCGGCCGAACACGGTCCATCCTGAGATGCGCTTCCGCAACGCCGAGATGATGACCTTCGAGGACGGCAGGCTGAAAAGCGTGGAGGTGTTCTTCGGCGACCCGCCAGGCGGGCTTAGCCGCCATGACTTTGCGGTGCAGTCCGGCGCGGGCTGAAGATGCCAAAGGGCGCCCTGCTCATTTGCAATCAGAATGTGCAATTTCCCGAGCTGACGCCAGTTTGCCATCCGGTGTACGCTCCATGACGACAGGCTGGGGGAGATAGCCTTTGCCGTCGGACGCCCAAATCTGAAAAAAACGAACAAAGCCTGCATAACCGCCGAAGGATTTTTCGCTACGCACTGCGCCGCAAAAGAGAATGCCCCCAGGAACAGAGAATGCGTGAAAATCCTGGAACCGCGCTTCATCGGGGAAGCCCAAGCTGCCCGCGATGGTTCTCTCCGCGGTCTGCTGGTCCTCCGGGGTCATTGCGATTGGCGTTCCCTTCTGCGAGGCGCATCCGGCCATCGCCAAACAGGCCCAGACAACTGTCGCACCGCATGCGACCGCGACACGACACATTGAGTCCCTCCTTCTCGAGCCTCACCCAGCCGTCTTTTCCTGTCCTGCATCCCCGGTCCTGTGACCGACCTTTTGCATTCAACGGGATTTGGGTGGGCTCGGAAGGGGTGGAGGCTTGAGATCGAAAAGCACTGAAACGCGCGTCGTCGCCACGACGGGCTTGCCCGCCCGCATCGCCGGTTGCCAGCGCCAGTGGCTTTTCACGAACTGGAGCGCGGCATCATCCAGGCGCTGATAGCCGCTGGGTTCCACGACCGAGGCACGGGAGATGGCGCCATCGGTGCCGATCGTGACCGCGAGTTTCACGCGGCCTTCTTCTTTCAGGTGGATGGATTCCTTGGGATAGGGCGGCAGGGTGTGGGTCTCCCGGATGGGCCGGAGCATCACCCGGTTCTTGTCGTTGGAAAGATAGGCGCCGGAGCCTTTGTCCGCCCGTGCGGGAGCCTGTGTCTGCGCCATGGCGACCGAACCGGCCAGCAGGCCGAGCAGCGCCAGTCCCGTCACGGCCGAAAGTGAAAACCGGCGGGTTTCGCATCTGTCGTCCAGCAGCCGCGCGACGCGGTCCTTCAGCCTGCCGCCATTCGCCGCCAATGCCATATCGGCCGCCTTCCAGGGCTTCAGCGCGGTCAGCGCCTCGACATACATCGCCGCGTCACCGCAGGCCGATACCGCAAGATCATCGCAGCAATGCTCGCGTTCAATGCGAACCTGGCGGCTCACCCACCAGACGGCCGGGTGATAGAAAAGGATGGTCTCGACGGCGGTCAGCAAAATGTTGATGACGGTGTCGAACCTGCGGATATGGGCGAGTTCATGCAGGATCAGCGCGTCGAGCTGCGCGGGCGCAAGCCCGGCAAGCGCCGAAAGCGGGATCAGCACCACGGGCCTGAGCCAGCCGATCACCATGGGCGCATCGATGCGGCGCGACAGCGCGAACCGGATTGGCCATGCCACCGCCAGGCGGCGTTGCAGGTTCTGGCAGCGCCGCAGAAGCGCCGCGGGAAGGTCCAGCGTGTCGCGGCGGCCCAGCGATCGCGCCAGATGCCAGCCGATCATGGCGCGCAGGCTCAACACCGCGATTCCGGTCAGCCAGAGAACCACCAGCCAGTTCATCCAGAAGGGCGTCGCGACCGGCAGACCGGCGATGCCGGCGCCGCCTGTTGCGAAATCATGGATGGAAAGGAATGTCGCGACGGGCGCCAGCGCCATCATCGCCAGCGTGGCCAACGCGCAATTGTGCCGGCCGGTTGCGCTTCGGCACAGTGGCAGCATCGTCTGCAACAGGGCTGCCAACAGCGCTCCCTGCCAGAGAAAGTGGAGCAGCGTCCAGCCAAGGTCGCGCCCCGCATCCAGCGGCATCCACCAAGACAGCTCAGTCATTTGGACCTCCTGCGATGCTCCGCCAGCATCTGGCGGATTTCGTCGATTTCCTGGGGCGTGGCCTTGCCATCCTCGAGCAGATGCAGAACCAGCTGGCTTGCCGATCCGGCAAACACCCGTTGCATCAATTCGCCCAGCAGTTGGCGCTTCATCCGCGCGGGTTCACGCGCTTCGTAAACATGCGCCTGGCCATCCTGGTTGCGATGTACCAGCCCCTTGGCATGCATGTTCTGAAGCAGCTTGAGCACGCCGGTGTAGCCAACGGACTTGTCCGGCCCCAGGCGTTCGTGAACCTCGCGCACGGTGGAAGGGCCGCGATCCCAAAGGATGCTGAGGATTTCGACTTCGGCCGGGGTGGGCTTCGCTGCGTTTTTCCGTGCCATGCCGCAATGCTCTACGATTGTTATCGTAGAGTCAACGATAAAAATCGTACCCAGGTCGAAAAAAAGGCCCGGTGGAAAGACCGGGCCTTTATCTTTCGCGTATCGTGACGGACTAGGCCTCGGCGGCTTCTTCCTCGGCATCCGCGGCCGGAGCGGCGCCTTCCTCGAACAAATCCTCGGCCGCGACCTTGGCTTCCTCGGCCTCGGTGCGCTCGGCCAGCACGTTCTCGCCGCGGGCCTGGCGCTCGGCCTCGTCTTCGCTGCGGGCGACATTGACGGTGATGTTCACCTTCACCTCGGGATGCAGGATCACGGGGATGGTGAACAGGCCGATCGACTTGATCGCGGTGGAGATGTGCACCTGTTGGCGGTCGACGGTGAAGCCACCCCCGGTGACCGCGGTGGCGACGTCGCGCGGGGAGATCGAACCATAGAGCTGGCCGCGATCGCCGGCCTGGCGGATCAGGGTGAAGGTCTGGCCGTTCAGCTTGTCCGCGATCTTCTGGGCCTCGCCGCGCCGCTTGAGGTTATGGGCCTCCAGCTGGGCTTTCTGGGTCTGGAAATATTCGCGGTTCGCCTTGGTGGCGCGCAGGGCCTTTTTCTTGGGCAGCAGGAAGTTGCGGGCGAAGCCGTCCTTCACCTTCACTTCGTCGCCCATCTGGCCGAGCTTCTCGACCCTTTCGAGCAGGATGACTTGCATGGGTCTGGCTCCCTTATTTCACGACATAGGGCAGCAACGCCATGAAGCGGGCGCGCTTGATGGCGTTGGCCAGCACGCGCTGCTTCTTGTTGCTGACCGCGGTGATGCGGCTGGGCACGATCTTGCCGCGTTCCGAGATGAAGCGCTGCAGGAGCTTGACGTCCTTGTAATCGATCTTGGGCGCGTTATCGCCGGAGAAGGGGCAGGTCTTCTTGCGGCGGAAGAAGGGGCGGCGCGCGCCGTCGCGATCACCGCCGCGTCCGCCTTCACGGCCACCGCCTTCGCGGCCTTCACGGCTTCCGGAATAGCTCATCGGGCATTCTCCTCTTCGCCTTCGGCCTTTTCGGGCTTGTTGTCGTCGCGGCGGTTCTTGCTGGACGAGGTGTCGAAGGCATCGACTTTCACCGTCAGGTAACGCAGCACGTCTTCGTTGATCTTGAGCTGGCGCTCCAGCTCGATCACCGCCGCCGAGGGGGCGTTGATGTTGAGCAGGACGTAATGGCCCTTGCGGTTCTTCTTGATGCGGTACGCCAGACCGCGCAGGCCCCAATATTCCTGCTTCTCGATCTTGCCGCCTTCGCCTTCGACGATGGTCTTGAGGTGGGTGGCCAGTGCGTCCACCTG
>JBEHXB010000026.1:0-14918 GCA_048498895.1 Pseudomonadota bacterium | reverse complement strand
CGGCAAGACGGTGGAGGCGGAAGCCGCCCATGGCACCGTCACCCGCCACTATCGCGAGCACCAGAAGGGCAAGGCGACATCCACCAACTCCATTGCCTCGATCTTCGCCTGGACGCGGGGCCTGACCCATCGCGCCAAGCTGGACGGCAACGACGCGCTGGCCAAATTCGCCCATACTCTGGAAGAGGTCACGGTCGCCACCGTCGAGAGCGGCTTCATGACCAAGGACCTGGCGCTCCTGGTCGGTCCCGACCAGAAGTGGCTGACGACGGAAGGCTATCTCGACAAGGTCGACGAGAACCTGAAAAAGGCCATGGCCTGACGGGGCGCGGCGCCTGGCGCCAAGCAGAAAGGCCGGGCGTCACGCCCGGCCTTTTTCCTGTCAGCCGCTGGCCGCCTTGGCGCGGCGTTTCTGCGCGTACATCGCCTGGTCGGCGCGGGCCATCGCCAGGTCGGGATTGTCGCCGGGATTCAGCTGGAACGCGCCATAGGCGAAGCTGACGGGAATCGTCCGGCCCTGCCAGCGGGTCGGTGAAGCCTTCAGTGCTTCGGCCAGAGCATCGGCCTTCTTCGTCGCCAGATCCTGATCGGCATGGGAAAGCAGAACGCCGAACTCGTCGCCGCCCAGCCGGCCCACGCTGTCGCTGTCGCGCACATGGCCCAGCAGCACATCGGCGAAATGGGCCAGCACCGCGTCGCCCGCGGCATGGCCATGGGTGTCGTTGGTCTGTTTCAGGTGGTTCAGGTCGAAATAAATCAGCGAGGCAGGCGTGTTGTAGCGCCCGGTGAATGCGATGTAGCGCGCCAGTTCGCGCACAAAGGCGCGGCGGTTCAGAAGCGGCAGCATGCCGTCCTGGTCGGCGGTCTTTTCCACCTCATCCAGCCGGCGTCGGGTTTCCAGCAATTCGCGGCGCAGGGAATCGACTTCCTGCATCAGCCCCATGACCGCGTCGCGCACGCGGGGCGTGAATTCGCCCTCGGGGATGCCCAAAACGTTGGCGGCCGCGTCCACCTGTTCGGGCTGGGCGACGGCTTCTGCGGCCTGGGTACGGCGGGCATAGGCACTCGCCGCAACCGAGCGGATGGCGCCAGTGGGGCGGTTGCCTTCGATTTTCATCGCATTTGCCCTGACTTCGGTGCTCGACCCTAGCTCTGGGCCTTTAAAAAGGCGTTTATGTTTGCGAATGAAGGGTTAACGGCCAATGGTTAACGGGACCTAAACAGGGCTCTGGACGGGCTCTTTCCTTGGGATCGGCGCTGCCTATACTGCGCTGCTTCGCAAAACAGGGCCCTCCATGCCAAGCCGAAGCAAAATCAGGAAAACTGCGCGTTCCGGCGCGGCCCGTGTGGGCATCATCATGGGCAGCCAGTCCGACTGGGAGACCATGAGGGCGGCGGCGACGCAGCTCGATTCGCTTGGGATTTCGCACGAGACGCGCATTGTTTCAGCCCACCGCACGCCCGATCGCATGGTCGGTTATGCCAAAGAGGCCGCGGATCGCGGCATCCAGGTGATCATCGCCGGGGCGGGCGGGGCGGCTCATCTGCCGGGCATGGTGGCGTCCATGACCACCCTGCCGGTGCTGGGCGTGCCGGTGCAAAGCCGCACCCTGAAGGGTTTGGACAGCCTGCTCTCCATTGCCCAGATGCCGGGCGGGGTGCCGGTGGCGACCTTCGCGATCGGGGAAGCAGGGGCCAAGAATGCCGCGCTGCACGCCGCGGCCATCCTGGGCCTGGCAGACGCGGGCGTGAAGACGCGGCTTGACCGCTGGCGCGCCCGCCAGACACGGTCCGTGGCCAAAAAACCCAAATGATCGCCACCAAATGAAAACGCTGCAAAAGCCGGTGCCGCCCGGCGGCATGATCGGCCCTGTGCCCCCGGGGGGCACCATTGGAATAATCGGTGGCGGCCAACTGGGCCGCATGCTGGCCATGGCCGCCGCCCGCCTGGGGCTCAAGACCTGCATCTTCAACGACACGCCGGACGCGCCCGCCTTCCAGGTGACGCCCCATCACGTTGTCGCGCCTTACGAGGACATTGCCGCGCTCGAAGCCTTTGCAGACCGCTGCGATGCGGTGACTTTCGAATTCGAGAATCTGCCCGCCCATGCCATCGCCCGGCTGGCCGAGCATGTGTGGGTCGCGCCCGGCGCCCAGGCTTTGGCCATCACCCAGGACCGGCTCAGCGAAAAGAGTTTTGTCGCAAAACTCGGCCTGGCGACCGCGCCTTTCCGCGAGGTGTCGTCGCCCGAACAGGCGCGCGCGGCGATTGCCGAACTGGGTGGAACGGCATCCGGTTTCCAGGCGATCCTCAAGACCCGCCGCTTCGGCTATGATGGCAAGGGCCAGGCCAAGGTCGCCAGCGCCGAGGCGTGCGCCGCCGCCTTCGCCCGCTTCAAGGGCGCGGCCTGCATCCTGGAAGGCTTTGTCGATTTCACCTTCGAGGCTTCGGTGGTCGCCGCGCGCGGGTCGGACGGCGCCTTCGCCGCCTATGATCCGCCGGAGAATCTGCACGAGCATCACATCCTGCGCCGCTCCACCGTGCCGGGGCGCCTGAGCGAGGCGCAGGGCCGCCAGGCCAAGGCCATCGCCCGCACGATCGCGGACGCACTGGACTATGTCGGCGTTCTGGCGGTGGAACTGTTCGTGGGCAAAGACGGCGGCCTGACCGTGAACGAGATCGCCCCCCGGGTGCACAATTCCGGCCACTGGACCATCGAGGCCTGCCAGTGCTCGCAGTTCGAGCAGCATATCCGCGCCGTGGCAGGCTGGCCGCTGGGGCCCGCCACCCGACACGCCGACGCGGTGATGGAGAACATCATCGGGGCCGAGACCGATGCCTGGGAAAGCCTGGCCAAAAATGGGGCGCTGCATCTTTACGGCAAGAAGCAGGCGCGGCCCGGCCGCAAGATGGGGCACCTGACCCGGCTGATCCCGCGCGGCTCAAAATGACGCGGCCCCATTGACGTCGCCCGGCCGCGACCATAGTTTCCGCGCCGCCATGACCAACGTCACCAAGCGTGCCACCACCACCAAGACCAAGCCTTTCGGGGCCTGGATCGCGCGCGGCTGAGCTGACGAACCGCGAATGCCCGGGCCCCGACCGAAAGGCGGGGCTTTTTTGTTTTTGAGACTGGAGAGAACAGTGAAGAACAAGACTGTCGCCATCGTGGGTGCCACGGGCGCGCCCCGCGGCGCTAGCGAACAATAAGATTGCCTGAAAATCAGCGCGGTGGCGCGGTGAAGCGCGGCGCCGCAATCAAATAGAAAGAAGCGAGCGATGAAGAACAAGACTGTTGCCATTGTGGGTGCCACGGGCGCTGTAGGCCGCGAATTCGTCGGCTGCATCGAACAGCGCGGCGTGCCGCTGAAGTCGCTCAAGCTGCTGGCCTCGGCCCGCTCCGCCGGTCGCAAGCAGAGCTTCCGCGGCCAGGAACTGACGATCAAGGAGTTGAAGGACGACAGCTTCAGCGGCGTCGACATCGCCCTGTTCAGCGCCGGCAGCGGCATCTCCAAGCGGTTTGCGCCCGTCGCCGCCAAGGCGGGCTGCGTTGTGGTCGACAATTCCAGCGCCTTCCGCATGGACCCGGACGTGCCGCTGGTGGTGCCGGAGATCAACGCCCGGCGCATCGCCGACCATAAGGGCATCATCGCCAATCCCAACTGCTCGGCCATCACCGCGCTGGTGCCGCTCTGGCCCATCCACCAGAAGAACCGCATCAGGCGCGTGATCATCTCCACCTACCAGGCGGCCAGCGGCGCCGGCGCGGCGGCGATGCAGGAACTGGAAGACGGCACGCGCGCCTTCCTGGACGGCAAGCCCTTCACGCCCAAGGTGATGCCGCATCCTTACGCCTTCAACGTCTTCAGCCACAACACCGCCATCGACCCGGTCACCGGCTACAACGATGAAGAAACCAAGGTCATCAAGGAAACCAGGAAGATCTTCGAGGACGACCAGATCCGCGTCGGCGTCACCTGCATCCGCGTGCCGGTGCTGCGCGCCCACAGCGAGTCCATCACCTTCGAGTGCGAAAATCCGATCACCGAGGATGACGTGCGCGCGATCCTGTCCGGCGCACCAGGCGTGAGGATCGTCGACGACCGGCAGAAGAACTATTTCCCCATGCCGCTCGATGCCTCGGGCCAGGGCGACATCCTGGTGGGCCGCATCCGCAAGGATGTCAGCGACCCCAGCGGTCATTCCATCGCCATGTTCGTGGCCGGCGATCAGTTGCTCAAGGGCGCGGCGCTGAACGCGGTTCAGATCGCGGAGTTGCTTTAGTCTGACCCCCATCCGTCGCAGCGCGGGTCCACACGGCGGCCTTGCCGCCATGGCGGACACCTTGCTGCGACACCTTCCCCCTTCTCGTGCTTTGCACGAAGGGGGAAGGAAGCCGGAGTGTTCATGGGTTAGGGCGTCTTCTTCTTCGCCCAGTCGGCGAACATGGGGAAGGCCGACAGGGCTTCCTTGGCCTTGGCCTTGAACTTCTCAAACTGCATCACATTCTCGATGCGCGCGGCCAGGAATTCGCGCGTCGCGCTTTCATCGGGGCTGTCGTCATTGAACCAGCGCACGACCGTGGAACCGTAGACGCCCACCAGAATTCCGCGCTTGGTGTAGAAGTTGAAGTCGGTCGAGGTATCGCCGGCCGCCCGCCACATCGCATCGACCGTCCGCCATGCCAGCCTGGTCCCCAGCGCCGCGTGCATGGGCAGCGACAGAAACGCCGCCGCCCGGCGCGCCGCTTCCTTGTTGAGCCTCAGCACCGAAAGGCGCGCCAGCACCGCCACGGCGATGCGCTCGCGAATCTTCATTGCCTTCAGGTCCATTTCCGCGAGCCGGCTTTCCATCTGCGCATCCGCCCAGATCGAATAATATTCGACCAGGTCGATCGGCCCGCCCGGGAACAGGCGTGCAAGGTCGGCCTTGGCGACATCGGCCTCGGCCGCGGCTTTCTGCAGAACGCCATCGGTGAAGCCGTCGAAGGCAGCATGGGGCAGCGCGGCGGCCAGCACTGCCTTTTTCGCGGCCTCGTCGTCGCGCCCGGGTCTGCCGGATTCCGGCTGGTCCATCTTTTCAGCTTTCGGTTTGCGCGGCGCGGCCTTCTTCCTCGCGGGAGCCTTGCGCGCGGGTTTGTCCTGATCCGCCATCAGCCGGGTTCCTGGAAGTGGCGGATTTCCGATTCGAAGATCAGGCGCGAAAGATCGTTCATCCGCGACGGATAGAGCCGCCCGTCCAGATGGTCGCACTCATGCTGCACCACCCGCGCATGAAAGCCGCGCGCCTCCCGTTCGATCGTTTCACCCTCGATGCCCATGCCCCGATAGCGGATATGAGCGGGTCGTTCGACCCAGCCGCGCAGGCCCGGTACCGACAGGCAGCCCTCCCAGCCGCCTTCGGTGGCCTCGCCCAGGATCTCGATTTCCGGGTTGATCAGCACGGTCAGGGGACAGGTGTGGTCGAACTTCTCGGCCTCCGACAGGCCCGGATCGGCCCTTGTGTCGGGCGCCTGGAACACCACCACCCGCAGCGGCGCATGCACCTGGGGGGCCGCCAGTCCGGCCCCGTTTGCGTCGATCATGGTTTCCACCATGTCATTGACAAGATGGCGGATTTCAGACGCGCTGGGGTCTGGGACCTCGCGCGCCCGCAAGGAAAGCACCGGATGCCCCATGCGGGCGATTTTGAGGATGGCCATGGGTGGAATATGGGGCTTCCGGTGGGATCGGGCCAAGGGCCCAATGCGTTAAAATCGTCGGGTAGACAGCAGATTGGGCCTCTGCTATCACCCGCGCCTCAAATTTCGACCGGAGCCAAAGCTTTGCAGATCATCGTCCGCGACAACAATATCGACCAGGCGCTGAAGGCGCTGAAGAAGAAGATGCAGCGCGAAGGCATCTTCCGGGAGATGAAGCTGCGCGGCGCCTATGAGAAGCCCTCCGAGAAGCGCGCCCGCGAGCGGGCCGAAGCGGTGCGCCGCTATCGCAAGCTGCAGCGCAAGCGCATGCAGCGCGAAGGGCTTCTTCCGCGCTAACCCCTGCGCCGGGCGCCGCGCTTGGCGCAAAGGGCCGGGCAACGGACATCAAGATTTGGAAAAGGCCGCTCCTACCGGGCGGCTTTTTTGCTTTCGGCCTGGTTGGAACCTTGGCGCCGCCGGGCGACCACATAGGCTGCCGCCGCGCCCACCGCGGCCGCGCCCACCAGAACGGCCACCCCGCCCCAGCCGATCACCAGCGACTTTTCGGCCAGCTCGGTGGCTGTCTGGGCGACCTCATCCACCGCCTGCCCGACCTGCGCGCGCTTCTTCTTCCAGAACATGAGCCTTAAATAGGAACTAGGTGCAGTCGGCGCAAACCGCCACTTCCACGGTAACGTGGGACAGGTCGGGGTGGCGGCGTCGCAGGGCTTCCTTCACCGTCTCCGCGCTTACCGGATCGGGCGACACCAGCGACACGATCAGCCCGCGATGGCCCGGCCCCAGCCGCCACAGATGCAGGTCGGCCACCCGCGCGCCCATCTCGTCCTTCAGAAGTTCGCGGATTTCCCCCGTCAGCCTTGGATCGGCATCGGCGTCCAGCAGCACCATGGCGCTGTCGCGGATCAGCCCATAGGACCAGGAGGCGATCACGGCAGCCCCCACCAGCGCCGCCGCCGGGTCCAGGAAGCCCCAGCCCCCGTAATAGGCGCCCGCCAGCGCCACGATGGCCAGCACGCTGGTGGCCGCGTCGGCCAGCACATGCACATAGGCGGCGCGCATGTTGTTGTCGTGGGAATGGCCGTGAGGGTGGTCATGGTCGTGCGTGCCCGCATCCTTCAGGATCAGGGCCGACACCAGGTTCACCCCCAGGCCGATCACCGCGATCAGAAGCGCATCGCCATAGCGCACATTCGTGGGGATGATCAGGCGCTGGACCGACTCGATCGCCACCAGAAGCGCGGTAATGCCAAGGATGATGGCGCTGGCAAAGGCGGCCAGGTCTCCGAACTTGCCGGACCCGAAGCTGAAGCGGGTATTGCCGGCATGGCGCCGCGCCAGCCAGTAGGCGCCTGCCGCCAGCCCCAGCGCGCCCACATGGGTCGCCATGTGCACGCCGTCGGCCAGAAGCGCCATCGAGCCGTAATAAAGGCCGAAACCGATCTCGACCACCATGAAAGCGGCGGTGACAAGGGCCGCCAGCCGCGCCCGCGTTTCAGCCCTGGAATGGCCGGCGCCCAGGAAGACATGGTCGCGGGTCCAGATGCCGTGGGCGTGAGGCTCGCCATTGTCAGGGCCATGATCGTGGTCATGGGCGTGCAGTGTGTGGTCGTGGGCCATGGGCCAAATATAGTGCCGCCGGCGTCCGGGTGAAATGGCTGCCGGGGCCGTTTTTGTGCCGCACTGGCGGTTCCGGCCCCCCGGTCCTAGGTCGGGGGCGGAGAGTGCAGATAACTCTGCACCAGCGAGCCGGCGATCAGGCGCCAGCCATCCACCAGCACGAAGAAGATCAGCTTGAAGGGCAGGGAGATGATCACCGGCGGCAGCATCATCATGCCCATGCTCATCAGGATGGATGCCACCGCCATGTCGATGATCAGAAAGGGCACGAAGATCAGGAATCCGATCTCGAAGGCGCGCTTGAGCTCGCTCAGCATGAAGGCGGGCGCCAGGGTGGTGACGGGAATCTGGGCAGCATCCCGGACCGGCTTCTGGTGCGCCATGTCGGCAAACAGCTTCAGGTCGGCCTCGCGCACATGCTTCAGCATGAAACCCTTCATCGGCACCAGCGCCCGGGTGAATCCCTGCTCGGTGGTGACCTGGTTGTTCATCATCGGCTGGATGCCCTGATGATAGGCATCGGTCAGGGTCGGGCCCATCACGAACAGGGTCAGGAACATGGCCAGCGAGACGATCACGCTGTTGGGCGGGGATTGCTGAAGCCCGAGCGCGGTTCGCAAGAGCGACAGCACCACCACAATGCGCACGAAGCTGGTCATCATGATGATGATCGATGGCGCGATCGACAGCACCGTGATCAGGGCGACGATCTGCAGCATGCGGTCCGTGAAGAGGCCGCTGCCGCTGAAATCTATGGAAAGCCCGCCATTGGCCGCGGCGGGCGCCGCTGCCTGGCCGGCGCTGGCCGCCAGCTGCAGGGGCGCGGCCAGTGCCGCGTGCGGGAGGGCGAAGCTCAGCACCAGAAGGAAAGGCAAAATCTTTTTCAGGAAGCTCACGGCGCGATGTCCCTGGCCGCGATTTTCGATTCGATCACCGTGGCGCCCTCGGGACCCGACAGCAGCAGATGCTCCACATCGTCCCGGCGCACGATGAACAGCCGCTGGCGCGGACCGATCATCAGCGTCTCGACGACGGCCAGCCGCTTGTCGGCGGCCGCGCGCGTGATGCCCGGCACACCGAAGCGCCGCGCCACCAGCCCGGCGCCGCCCACCAGGGCCAGCACCAGCAGCAGCGCGCCGAAGTAGCGCAGCACATCGATGAATTCCATGAACACCTTCTTCGTCCGGCATTCGCCGGATCCGGCTCGCCCGGACAGGGCTTTCAACGCGCGCAGAGTTTAAAACCCGTCAAGCTTAATCGCGGGTTAAGCGGCGGAAGAAACTGCCCGGCAAAAAACGCCGGCGTTAAGCCGCGCTTAAGCATGACGGGCGCAGTCTCTGGGCATCCTGAAGGCTAATGAAGGGTTACCCTACGCGATGAACCTGCCGGACATTCCGCTGCTTTCGCTGCTGCGCGAGCGCATGACCTGGCTGAACAAGCGCCAGGACGTGCTTTCCCAGAATGTCGCCAACGCGGACACGCCGGGCTATGTCGCCCGCGACCTCAAGCCGGAGGATTTCGACGCGATGCTGCGTTCCGGCGGAACGGGGGCCCGGCTGGTCACCACCAACGCCCGCCACATCGCCGTCACGGCTTCGCCTTCCCCGATCGAAGAGGAAATGACGCCCAGCCAGCCCTATGCCCACAACGGCACGGGCGTCTCGCTGGAAGAGGAAATGATCAAGGTGGCCGATACCCAGGCCCAGTTCCAGGCCGCCGCCAATCTCTATTCAAAGGCGATGACGCTGATGCGCACCGCCATCGGTCACTGAAGCCACCGGTCAGCAAGAAGGATACGCAAGATGGATTTCTCCAAGGCGATGGCGGTGGCGGCTTCGGGTCTTCGGGCCCAGAACCTGCGCATGCGGATCATCTCCGAGAATATCGCGAACGCCAATTCCACATCGCCCACGCCGGGCGGCGAACCTTATCGCCGCAAGATCGCCACCATGAAGCCGGAGTTCGATCGCGAGCTGGGCGCCACCGTGGTGGAAACAGGCAAGCCGATGCTGGACCGGAGCGATTTCAGATCCCAGTACGACCCCGGCAATCCCAACGCCGACGCCAAGGGCTATGTGAAGCTGCCCAATGTCGACAGCCTGGTGGAAATCATGGACATGCGCGAAGCGCAGCGCTCCTACCAGGCGGACCTGACGGTGATGGATGCCACCAAGCAGATGCTGTCGAAAACAGTGGATCTCCTGAAATAGATGAACCCTTCCCTGGCGCCCCCGTCCGGATCCGTGCCCGCTTAAAGAAAGGACGCATTCATGGCCATTCCCGCAGCAGCAGCCGCCGCCTATCGCGCCGCCGCGCAGATGAACACCGGCGCCCAGGCCGTCACCCCTGCCAATGTTTCGCCGGGCGGCAGTTTCTCCGACTTCCTTTCGGGCGCGGTGAAGGATTCGATCAGCACCATTCGCCAGGGCGAGCACGCCGCCACCGCCCAGGTGCAGGGCAAGGCCAACCTGGTCGACGTCGTCAACCAGGTCAATGCCGCCGAACTGACATTGGATACCGTGGTGGCGGTGCGCGACAAGGTCGTGCAGGCCTATCAGTCCATCATGAACATGCCGATCTAGTGCGGCCGGCGTCCCCGAGCGCGGGGGCGGCCCACCGCGATCACCAAATAACAAGCCGAGAGATATTCATGGATCCCGCTTCCGCCATCGACTTCGCCCGCTCCGCCATCCTGGTGCTGCTGGAAATCATCGCCCCCGCCATGATCACCGCGCTGGTGGTCGGCCTGGCCATCGGCCTGCTGCAAGCCCTGACCCAGATCCAGGAACAGACACTGGTCTTTGTCCCGAAGATCGTGGCGACCTTCGTGGTGCTGCTGATCGCACTGCCTTTCGCCGGCCA
This sequence comes from Pseudomonadota bacterium, assembly GCA_048498895.1. Classification (GTDB taxonomy): domain Bacteria; phylum Pseudomonadota; class Alphaproteobacteria; order Micropepsales; family Micropepsaceae; genus Rhizomicrobium. Next base: position 4,737 of record JBEHXB010000026.1, on the reverse strand, counting down.
GGCGATGAGCGGGATGATGACCGACATTGCCCAGCGCATCGCGGCTTATTAAATGGCGAGCCGGGCCCGCCGCTCTCGCCGCTTGAGTCCCGGCTCGCGGTAAACCGATGGCAATCCACCTCCCCGCGCTGTCCGGCATCGTCCTGACCTATCTGCTGGTGTTCAGCCGGGTGGGTGCGATGGTGATGCTGCTGCCCGCCATCGGCGAGGCGGGGGTGCCGTCCATGGTGCGGCTGGTGCTGGCGCTTGCCATATCCGTCGCGCTGACGCCCACGGTGCAAAGCGCCTATCCGGGCGTCGCGCCGCAGACCGTGACGGGACTGGTGGTGCTGATCGCCCAGGAAGTCACCTGTGGCGTACTGGTCGGCGCGATGGCGCGCATCATCATGAGTTCGCTGCAGGTCGCCGGCTACCTGATCGCCACCCAGACCGGCCTGGCATATGCCCAGACGCTCGATCCAACCCAGGGCGCGCAGGGCGCGGTGCTGGGCAATTTCATGAACATCCTGGGCGTGACCATGATCTTCATGACCAACCTGCATCATCTGGCGATCGGCGCCATCGCCGGCAGCTATCGCCTGCTGCCGCCGGGCGGGCATCTTCCCACTTCCGACATGCTGCAGCTGGTGGTCCAGCTGACGTCTTCGTCCTTCGCGCTGGGCTTCCAGCTGGCGGCGCCCTTTCTGGTGTTCGGCTTCGCGCTTTATGCCGGGCTGGGAATTCTGGCGCGCCTGATGCCGCAGCTTCAGGTCTTTTTCGTCGCGGTGCCGCTCAACATCATGTGCGGCTTTCTGATCATGCTGGCGCTGATCGGCGCGCTCATGAGCGTCTTCCTGAACTACTACGCCACCTCCATGGCCCAGTTCCTGTGAGCACCCGTCTCAGCCAGCAAAGCGGTAAACCAGCATAAATGGCCGACGACCAGGACAAGTCACAGCAGACCGAAGAGCCGACAGCCAAACGGCTTGAACAGTCGCGCCAGCATGGCGACATGGTCAAATCCCAGGAGGTCAGCGCCTTCGTGCTTCTGGCGGGCGGCACGCTCGCCATCGCCATGTTCGGCAAATACACCGCCGTCGGCCTGGCGCGCGCTTTGATGATTTTCCTGGAACAGCCGGACACGATGAATGTCGACGGCGCGAGCCTTGCGCTGATGACGCGCGCACTTCTGTCCCAGCTTGCCGTGGTGCTGGGGCCTTTCTTCGGCGTCATGGTGCTGGCGGCGCTGGCCGGACATCTGATCCAGGGCCGACCCGTCTTCGCGATCGACAAGCTGGCGCCCGACCTCACCAAGCTGTCGCCGCTCGCCGGCTTCAGGCGGCTGTTCGGCGCCGATGGCTGGGTCAACCTGCTCAAGGGCCTCATCAAGATGGCCATCGTGGGCGTGGCGGTCTGGATGCAGCTCTGGCCCGAGCGCAATGCGATGCAGAATGTCCTGACCCAGTCCACCAGCGACGTGGTGGGTGACATGACTCATCTTCTTTTCAAGGTTCTGATGACCGCGCTGGCCGCGCTCGCGGTGATCGCCGGGCTCGACTATTTCTGGCAGCGCATGCAATTCCTCAAGCGCAATCGCATGTCCAAGCAGGAGATCAAGGAAGAGTATCGCCAGAACGAAGGCGATCCCACCATCAAGGCCAAGATCCGCCAGATCCGCCAGGAACGCGCGAGAAAGCGCATGATGGCGCGGGTGCCTGAGGCCACGGTGGTGATCATGAACCCGACCCACTTTGCCGTGGCGCTGCAGTATGAGAGCGGCAAGATGGCCGCGCCGATCTGCGTGGCCAAGGGCGTGGACGCGCTGGCGCTGCGCATCCGCGCGGTGGCCGAGGAAAACGATGTGCCGGTGGTCGAAAACCCGCCGCTTGCCCGCGCGCTGCACGCCGCCATCGAGATCGATGAGCCGGTGCCGCCCGAGCATTTCAAGGCCGTGGCCCAGGTGATCGGCTACGTCTTCCGCCTGCAGGGCAAAATTCCACGCAACTAGGCGCGGTTCTTCGTCTCACACGTCCGCCACGCCCTGGCCTGAGGGTGGGGGATCGGTCGGCCCGCATTATCCGAACGCCGTTAGGAAATGTGTTAAAAACGCCAAATCCCGATATCCACGGTACTGTGTTAACGTTCTGATCTGACACCACATTTTGTGGTTGAAACCAATCGTTAACCAAATGCTGTAAAGTCGCGTTAATGGATGCGACTCAACCTATGCCCCGGCCTGCCAATCTGGCTGGAAATCCTCTCAATCTGGGCGTCCCGCCTGGCGGCTGGCGCTGGGCGGCGCTGGCCTTTGTGCTGCTGGCGCTGTGCGCCGCCGCGTTGACGGTGGCTGCGCCCCAGATGGCGGGACTGGCCGGTTATGCGCTTCTGGCCGGGATCGCGCTGGTCGCCTGCCTTTTCCTTTATGCCGTCTGGCCGCGTCCGGGCCGGGCGACCACCGATGCCTTGCGTGTGGCCGAGGCTGCGGCCAAGGCCAACGTCGCATGGGCCATCACCGGCGAGGGCGGGGCGGTGCTGGATTGCAATCATGTCTATCGCCGCATGGCCGGGGTCAGCGAGAGCCAGACGCCGCCGCCACCCGAACTGGCGCTGGGTGGCGAGGTCAGTGCCGCGGTTCTTTACCGGCTGACCCGCGATGCCGGCGAAGGCCGCGCCCGCGAGGAAAGCTTCACGGTGCTGCCCGGTCTTGAGATCATCGCGGCAGTGCGGCCGCTCCCCGAAAAGCAGTCGGTGTGGTGGTTCACCCCGCGCCTGGCGCCATCGGGCCAGCCGCAGCCGGTGCTGACGCGCGCGGCCGCAATGCCGCCCCAACCGGCGGTGGTCGAACCGGCGCCGGCAGAAGACGCGTCCCCCGCCATGCCCCGTCCATCCGCCAATGCGGGCGAACTTTTCCGCGACGCGCCGATGGGCGTGGGCTTCGCGGACGCCGCGGGCGTGCTGCTGGACGCAAATCCCGCGCTCGCCCGTTTTTTCGGCGCCGGCGCGCCATTGGCCGGCCGCAGCTTCGTCGACCTGGTGGATCAGGCTGACCGTGCCCGGGTGCTGTCGCTGATTGGCCGCGCCGCGGCGGGTGAGATGAACCTTGCCGCCATCGAGCTGCGCGCCGGACAGACCCCCACCGGCGAAGAACGCATGGCCGAACTGTTCGCCGCGCCCCTGCACGGAGACATGAACGGCAACGCCGTGCTCTATCTGGTCGACGTCTCCGAGCAAAGGTCGCTGGAAACCAAGTTTGCCCAGTCCCAGAAACTGCAGGCCGTGGGCCAGCTGGCGGGCGGGGTGGCGCACGACTTCAACAATCTTCTGACCGTCATCATCGGCAATTGCGAATTCCTGCTGATGCGCCACAAGGCGGGTGATCCCTCGTTCAAGGAAATCAACGAAATCCATCAGAATGCCCTGCGTGCCGCAAACCTGGTGCGCCAGCTCCTGGCCTTCAGCCGCAAGCAGACCATGCAGCCCAAGCAGCTCGCGCTGGGCGAGGTGGTGGGCGAGCTGGCCCAGATGCTGCGCCGCCTGGTGGGCGAGGGCATCGCGCTGGAGGTGGAGCGCGACGCCGACCTGTGGCCTGTCCATGCCGACGAGGCCCAGCTTTCCAACGCCATCATCAATCTGGTGGTCAATGCGCGCGACGCCATGCCCAACGGCGGCACCGTCACTATCGCCACTGCGAACCAGACCGTTACGCAGTCCAGCGCGCTGGGCACGGCGATCATGCCGGCGGGCGATTATGTGAGCATCGCCGTGACCGACACCGGCGTCGGCATGTCCAAGGAGATCCAGAGCAAGATCTTCGATCCCTTTTTCACCACCAAGCCGGTGGGCCAGGGCACCGGGCTGGGGCTGGCCACGGTGTACGGCATCGTCAAGCAGACCGGCGGCTTCATCACCGTCGACAGCGAGCCGGGACAGGGCACGACGTTCCGCATTTACCTGCCGCGCTCCCGCGGGGAGACGGTGGTGCCCGCCGAGGCGGTTCCCGCCGCGCCGCGCGACGTCACCGGCCAGGACACGATCCTGCTGGTCGAGGACGAGGAAGCCGTGCGCAGCTTCGCGGCGCGCGCGCTGAGGATGCGCGGCTATCACGTGCTGGAGGCGGGCGGCGGCGAGGAAGCGCTGGAGATCGTGAGGGATCCGTCCGTCCATATCGACCTGGTGATCACCGATGTCGTGATGCCCAATATGGACGGGCCCACCCTGGTGCGCCATGTACAGGATTTGAAGCCCGGCCTGGCGGTGATTTTCATGTCCGGCTATGCCGAGGAAGCCTTCCGCAAATCCGAACAGTCCAGCGAAGACATCCATTTCCTGCCCAAGCCCTTCGGCCTCAAGCAGCTTGCGGCCAAGGTCAAGGAAGTGCTGTCGGGCGCCCCGGCGACCCGGCGCTCCACCTGACCCACCGCCGGCGCATCGCCAGGCGGCCGCCTGATTTCACTCCGGCATTTTGCATTTTCCTGACCTTGCCGGCCGACCGGACCGCTTTGCGGCGGCGCAATAACGAAATTCGAGGGACAAGGCGTAATGCCGCCTTTCCCAAATTGAGACATCAACGTAACATTTGACCGTCAGGGGCCTCGGGCTCGTAACGTTGCGGGCCGGGGGGCTCCATGCGGATTTTCATTATTCTTGTTTCCGGTCTCCTTTTGGCCGGCTGTACCGATACGGACTGGTCGAACACGATGACGCGCCTGGGCATGGACGGGGAATCGTCCAATGCCGCCGTTCCGTCCTGGCTGGGGT
>JBEHXB010000025.1:0-14977 GCA_048498895.1 Pseudomonadota bacterium | reverse complement strand
TTGGCGGCGGTCCGGCTCACGCCTAACGCCGCGTTTCCGCCAGGGCGCGCCATGACCGACAACTCCAAGACCCGCATCGAGACTGACACTTTCGGCCCCATCGAGGTCGATTCCACCCGCTATTGGGGCGCGCAGGCCCAAAGATCACTGGGCAATTTCAAGATCGGCTGGGAAAAGCAGCCGCTGCCCATCGTCCGCGCCCTGGGGATCATCAAGCGTGCCGCCGCCGAGACCAACATGGCGCTGGGCCGGCTGGACAGGAAGACCGGCGAGGCCATCGTCGCCGCCGCGCAGGAGGTGATCGACGGCAAGCTGAACGATCATTTCCCCCTGTCGGTGTGGCAGACCGGCTCGGGCACCCAGTCCAACATGAATGCCAATGAAGTGATCTCCAACCGCGCCATCGAGATGCTGGGCGGCCAGATGGGCTCCAAGAAGCCTGTTCATCCCAACGACCACGTCAACATGAGCCAGTCGTCCAACGACACCTATCCCACGGCCATGCACATCGCCTGTGCCGAGGAGATCGTGAACCGGCTGGTGCCGGCGCTGAAGCACCTGCACGCCGCGCTGGAGGTGAAGGTCAAGGCATGGAAGGACATCATCAAGATCGGGCGCACCCACACCCAGGACGCCACGCCGCTGACGCTGGGCCAGGAATTTTCCGGCTATGCCGCCCAGGTCGCCAATGGCATCGAGCGCATCGAGCAGACCCTGCCCCGGCTGATGCAACTGGCCCAGGGCGGCACCGCTGTCGGCACCGGCCTGAACGCGCCGGTTGGCTTCGACAAGATGGTGGCGGCGAACATCGCCAGGATCACCGGCCTTGCCTTCACAACCGCGCCCAACAAGTTCGAGGCGCTGGCCGCCCATGACGCGATGGTGTTCAGCCACGGCGCCATAAACACGGTCGCCGCCAGCCTGTTCAAGATCGCCAACGACATCCGCTTCCTGGGTTCGGGCCCGCGTTCGGGCCTGGGCGAACTGGCGCTGCCGGAGAACGAGCCGGGCTCCTCCATCATGCCGGGCAAGGTCAATCCCACCCAGTGCGAGGCGATGACCCAGGTCTGCGTGCAGATCTTCGGCAACAATGCGGCGCTGACATTCGCCGGCAGCCAGGGCCATTTCGAGCTGAACGTCTACAATCCCGTGATGGCCTACAATTTCCTGCAGTCGGTGCGGCTGATGGCCGACGCCGCGGTGTCGTTCACCGACAATTGCGTGGTGGGGATCGAGCCGCGCCTGGACAACATCAAGGCGGGACTGGAACGGTCGCTGATGCTGGTGACGGCCCTTGCGCCCAAGATAGGCTATGACAAGGCCGCCAAGATCGCCAAGACCGCGCACAAGAACGGCACCACCCTGAAGGAGGAAGCGGTCGGCGGCGGTTATGTCACGGCCGAGGAATTCGACGCCGTGGTGCGCCCGCAAGACATGATCTCGCCGAAGTGAACCGCGCTTTCCTGCTGCTGCCGCCCCTGATCGGCGCATTGGCATGGGCGGCCGCGTCGCGGGCCGACGAAGCGCCCACCAATCCGGTGGCGGCGCTGGAAGCAAAACTGGAATCAGGCCAGGTCACGCTGAAATACGCCGATGACGGCCATGGCTGGCTGGAAAGCCTGCTGGCGGCGCTGAAGATATCGCCCGAGTCGCAGGTCCTGCCCTTCACCCGTTCCAGCCTGCAGTTCGACCACATCAATCCCAAGGCGCCGCGCGCCATCTATTTCAACGACGACGTCGCAGTGGGGGCTGTGCATGACGGCGGCCTGATCGAGATCATCGCCAATGACCGCCAGGACGGATTGGCCTTTTACACGCTGGAGACGAAGAAGACGGACAAACCCCGGCTGGTGGTGGAAGCCCAGCGGTGCCTGTCCTGTCACGGCATGGTCAACACAGCGGCGCCCGGCTGGATCGTTGCCAACATCACCCCCATGGCGGACGGCACGCCCGTCTTCGCCGATCCCGCCCATCCCTTCGACTTCACCGACCAGACGCGGCCCTTCGTGCAGCGCTGGGGCGGCTGGTATGTCACCGGCTCGTCGCAGGGAATGGTTCATCGGGGCAATGTCACGGCACCAGACATCAGCAATCCGTACGACCTGCCGGAAGGGCGCACCCTGGCCAGCCTGTCGGGGCGCTTCGATCTGAAGGAAACGCTGCGCCCGACCAGCGACATCGTCGCGCTGATGACGCTGGAACACCAGACGGGCTTCATCGACCGTGCCGCGGCGCTGAATGTGACGGGGTCGGACGCAGCGCTGGACGACCTGGTCAGTTACATGACCTATGGCGACGAGGTGGCGCTGCCCGGCCCGGTCGCCGGCGATTCCGGCTTTGCCGCCGAATTCGCCGCGCGGGGTCCGCGCGACAGCCAGGGCCGTTCGCTGCGTGATTTCGACCTCAAGACTCGCCTGTTCCGCTATCCGCTCAGCTACATGATCTACAGCGGCGCCTTCGACGCCCTGAAGCCGCAGATCAAGGCAAAGCTGTGGCGCAAGCTGTACGATACGCTGAAGACCCGGCCTGGCGGCAACGACGCCATCGCCATCGCCGCCGCGACCAGGCCCGGCCTGCCGGACTATTGGAAATGAAAACGGCCATTGCGGCACCGGGCCATGTGATCCGCCGCAATGGCGGCAAAATCTCCTACTGGCAGCGCGAATACCAGCAGAGCGCATCGGACAGCACAGGCGTCAGCCTGGCCGATTACATCCACGCCTTTTATTTCTTCCTGATGCAGGCGGGCGTGCGCGACGTACTGATGATCGGCTGCGGCGGCGGCAACCTGGCCACCATGCTGTGGCGGAGCGGCGTGGATGTGACGGTGGTGGACATCGAGCCGCGATCCTTCGCCATCGCCCGCAAATATTTCGCCATGCCGGCGGACATTCCCTGCCATGTGGCGGACGGCATCGCATGGCTGAAGGCACACCGGCGCCGCCATGGTGCCATCGTACTGGATGCCTTCGGCCCCAACGGCATGCCGGAAGTGTTCATGGCGGACAGTTTCTTCCGGCTGGCGAAATCGCGCATGACGCCGCGCGGCGGCCTGTTCCTGATGAATGTGATCGTCGATGACGACGAGGATCGCACGCCCGACAACATGGTGCGGCTGATGCGGCGGCACTGGCGGGGCGTGAAGCTGCTGGATACAGACGGCTGGGTGGACCGCAATGCGGTGATCGCGGCGGGCGCGGTCAGGGGACTGAAAAGGCCGGTGATCCTGATGGAGCCGAAGGTCGGCGTGCGCAAGCTGGTGCGCCAGCTCGATATCCTGGATTTCCGGAAAATACGCGGCTAACCGAGAGACGCCACCATTTGCGGCCGCCCATAACGGGCATGGCAATTGACCAGCGTGTGCAGCGTATCAGGCAAGGTAACGCGGCCGTCATGCATGGCCTGGCGCAGGCTGGCGGCCTCAACTTTCAGCGCGGTGCGATAAAGACCGGCGTCATGACCGGGATGATGGGCCATCCAGGCGCGATGCGCCGCATCGGCACCCTGATCCAGCGCGCTGCTGGACAGGCCCTGGGCACGCGCATTCCCCGACAGGGCAGTGAAGGTCGCTTCGCACACCGCGTCCGGATCGGCTTTTGCCGGATTGGCCTTGCTTTGGGCCATTGCGGGCGCGGTCATCAGCGCCAGAGGAATCGTGGCAAGAATAAGGAACCGCATTTGAACTTCGCAGCCCGTGCGTTAGGCTGCCTCCCTGTTCCGCTTCTTGAAAACCGGCAGACCGCCCACCCCGTTCCTCCGATGTTGCGCAAAAAATCCTTCACCCTTTCGGGACATCGCACATCCGTGGCGCTGGAGGCGGAATTCTGGGCCGTGATCGGGACATCCGCGCGGGAACGCGGGCTGGCGCTGGCGGCGCTGGTGGCGGAAATCGACGAAACCCGGGGCGATCGCCCATTGGCCAGCGCGCTGCGCCTGTTCGCGCTTGCCGCCGGCAAAGCCGCGCCATAGTTTTGCCGCATGGCCGATCCGATCAACCTGCGGGCCCATCGCAAGAACAAGGCCCGCGCCGAAAGGGAAAAGACCGCCGAGGCCAACCGTGTGCTGCACGGTACGCCCAAGGCCGTTCGCAAGCTGGAAGAGGCCCGGCGCAAGGCGGCCCAAAACCGGCTGGCGCAGCATCGCCTTGACGGTGAGGACGCTGAAAAAGACGCAGATAAATAGGTGGGATTCCACCCTATCGCGTTCTAATATCGTTCTCATGTTCCCGGACTCCTGTTTTTACATGCGCGCCAGAACTCATGAGTAATTTTGGCGATCGCTATTCCGATCCGTTGGATGCGGCCTTTTCCGAGATTCCGGAAACCTCGCCCGTCCCGCCAAATTACGGTGATAAGGGGCCGCCCTATCTGCAGGGCCTCAATCCCGAGCAGCGCGAAGCGGTGGAGGCTACCGAAGGCCCCGTGCTGGTGCTGGCCGGCGCGGGCACCGGCAAGACCCGCGTGCTGACCACCCGGCTGGCGCACATCCTGGCGACGCGGCGCGCCTGGCCGGGGCAGATCCTGTGCGTGACGTTCACCAACAAGGCCGCGCGCGAAATGAAAGAGCGCATCGGCGCCCTGATCGGCGGGGTGGTCGAAGGCATGCAGTGGCTGGGGACCTTCCACTCCATTGCCGCGCGCATGCTGCGCCGCCATGCCGAGCTTGCGGGGCTGAAATCCAACTTCACCATCCTGGATACCGACGACCAGCTTCGCCTGATGAAGCAGCTGATCGAGGCCGAGGGCATCGACGAGAAGCGCTGGCCCGCGCGCACGCTGGCCAGCATGATCGATGGCTGGAAGAACCGCGGCCTTCGCCCGGACGATGTCGGCGAGGGCGAGGCGCAGGCTTACGCCTTCGGCAAGGGCAAGTCACTTTATCGCCAGTACCAGGAACGGCTGAAGGCGCTGAACGCGGCCGACTTCGGCGACCTCCTGCTGGAGACGCTGCACATCCTTCGCACCAACCCGGACATCCTGGCCGATTATCGGGACCGATTCCGCTACATGCTGGTGGACGAGTACCAGGACACCAATGTCGTGCAGTATCTGTGGCTGAAGCTGCTGGCCAACAAGGACGCGAATATCTGCGTGGTGGGCGATGACGACCAGTCGATCTATGGCTGGCGCGGCGCGGAGGTGGAGAACATCCTGCGCTTCGAGCGCGACTTTCCGGGCGCAAAGGTCATCCGGCTGGAACGCAATTACCGCTCGACGCCCGCCATCCTGGGCGCGGCATCGGGCCTGATCGCCGCCAACAAGGGGCGGCTGGGCAAGACGCTGTGGACCGAGGGCGATCCTGGCGAAAAGATCCGCGTGCAGGGTGTGTGGGACGCCGAGGAAGAAGCGCGCAACGTCGCGTCCGAGGCGGAAAATCTGCACCGCCAGGATCATGCCTGGTCGCAGATGGCGGTTCTGGTGCGCGCCTCGTTCCAGATGCGCGAATTCGAAGACCGCTTCATCAGCCTCGGGTTGCCCTATCGGGTCATCGGCGGGCCGCGCTTCTATGAGCGGGCGGAAATCCGCGATGCGATGGCCTATCTGCGGCTGATCGCGCAGGGCGACGACGATTTGGCGTTCGAGCGCATCGTCAACCGGCCCAAGCGCGGCATCGGCGATGCCAGCGTGGCCACGCTGCACAAGTTCGCCCGCGCGCGGCATCTGCCGCTGCTGGCGGCGGCGCGCGAAATCACCGAAACCGACGAGCTGCCGCCCAAGGCGCGCAAGGCGCTGGGCGAACTGGCGGCCAATTTCGCCCGCTGGAGCGAGACGGCGCGCGTGCTGCCGCACACCGAACTGGCCGAGATGGTGCTGGACGAAAGCGGCTATACCGACATGCTGAAAGCCGACAAGTCCGCGGAAGCGCCGGGACGTCTGGACAACCTCAAGGAATTCGTCCGCTCGATGGAAGGGTTCGAGAGCCTGGCGGCCTTCCTGGAGCATGTCTCGCTGGTGATGGAGATCGCCCAGGATGAATCGGGCGACCGCATCAACCTGATGACCCTGCACGCCGCCAAGGGGCTGGAGTTCGACACCGTCTTCCTGCCCGGCTGGGAGGAAGGACTGTTTCCGTCCCAGCGCACCATGGACGAGAACGGACTGGCGGGGCTGGAGGAGGAACGCCGCCTGGCCTATGTCGGCCTGACGCGGGCGAAGAAGCGCGCGCTGGTGTCCTTTGCCGCCAATCGCCGCGTGCATGGGTCGTGGCAAAGCGCCCTGCCCTCGCGCTTCATCAAGGAAATTCCCGAAGACCACACCGAAATGGTGATGGATGAGGGCTTCTATGGCGGCTATGCGGGCTTTCGCGACAATGTCGGCATGGCCGAGTTCGGCAGCACCTACGACTCGCCGGGCTGGAAGCGGGCCCAGGAGAACGTGAAGTCGAACCGTACCCAGCATGGCCAGGTGCGCACCCGCCCGCCGACCATCGAGGCGCAGGCCTGGAGCGTGCAGACCTCCGATCCAGGCGCCTCGCAATATGCCCGCGGCGACCGCATCTTCCACCAGAAGTTCGGCTATGGCCGGGTCAGCTTTGTGGAAGGCAACAAGCTGACGGTGAATTTCGACAAGGCCGGCGAGAAGCGGGTGATTGACCAGTTCGTCAGCCGGGCTTAACAAGCGCCGCCCTCAAGCGACTTCCACATGACCAACCCGCCCCTCTGGAAAGCTTCCGTCGCGCTGGCCAAGGCCGAAGCGTCCGACACCGCCTCGGTGCTGGAGCTGGAAGGCAGCGCCCAGGCGGTGCTGATCGCCGAGGAGCCTTTCACCGACAATGCGGTGGTCGAGGCGCTGTACACCGAGGCGCCCGACGCGGCCTTCCTGTCGCGGCTGGCCGGCCGCACCGTTCTGGTCGAAGCCCTGCCCGACCAGGACTGGATCAAGCTCAGCCAGGAAGGCCTGCCGCCGGTGCGCGCCGGGCGCTTCTTCGTCTATGGCGCCCATGATGCCGGCCAGGTGCCGCATGGCGTGATCGCGATGCGGATCGAGGCGGGCATGGCGTTCGGCACTGGCCATCACGAGACCACGGCGCTGTGCCTGTCGGTGCTGTCCGATCTCGCCAGGCAGCGCCGCTTCCGCAATGTGCTGGACCTTGGCACCGGCACCGGTCTTCTGGCCATCGGCGCGGTCAAGCTGTGGCGGCTGCCGGTGATGGCGTCCGACATCGATCCCGTGGCGGTGGCGATCACGCGCGAAAATGCGCGCGCCAATGGCGTGGCGCCGCAGGTTCTGGCCGTCACCGCCGACGGGCTGGACAATCCGGCGCTCAAGTCCCGCGCGCCCTATGATCTGGTCATCGCCAACATCCTGGCCGGGCCGCTCACGCGGCTGGCGCCGTCGATCTGCGCGGCGCTGGCGCCGGGCGGTGTGCTGGTGTTGTCGGGCCTCTTGCGCGACCAGGAAAATCTGGTGGCCAGCTTCTATCGCGCCTTGCGGTTTGGGGGCCGCCGCCGCATGGGCCCGTGGAGCGCGCTGGTGTTTGAAAAGCCCTGATCGGGGGTCTAGGGTCTGGCGGCATTCCCCGGTAAAGCCCATGGACAAGCCCTTCCAGAGTTATGACGACCAGTCCGACGCCGCGACCTGCGCGCCCCGCCTTGCCGCGTTGCGCGCCGAACTGAAGACGCGCGGGCTGGACGGTTTCGTGGTGCCGCACAGCGACGAGCATATGGGCGAATATCTGCCGGCCAATGCCGAGCGCCTGGCCTGGCTGACCGCCTTTACCGGATCGGCGGGCGCCGCGGTGGTGCTGACGGACAGGGCCGCCGTCTTTGTCGATGGCCGCTATACGTTGCAGGTGCGCGCGCAGACCGACACATCGCTGTTCGAACCGCGCGACCTGGTGGCGGAAGGCCCGCAGGGCTGGATTCCCCATAACCTTTCGAAGGCAGCCAGGCTTGGCTACGATCCCTGGCTGCACACCGCCCACGGCGTGGCGCATCTGAAAGCCGCGACCGAGCGCGCCGGCGGCACGCTGGTGGCGTGCGAAACCAATCCCATAGACGCGGTGTGGAAGGACCGGCCCGGCCCGCCGGTCAGTCCCGCCATGCCCCATGCCCTGACCCTGGCGGGCGTCAAGAGCGAGACCAAGCGGCTGGACCTGGCCGACGGCCTGAAGAAAGCCGGCGCGGAAGCCGCCATCATCACGCTGGCCGATTCCGTCTGCTGGCTCTTGAACATCCGCGGACATGACGTACCGCACACGCCTTTCACCCTGGCCTTCGCAATCCTGCACGACGACGGCAGCGCCGACCTATTCCTGGACCCCGCCAAGCGCACCCCCGAGCTGATCGCGCATCTGGGAAATTCGGTGCAGCTGCACAGCCCCGCCGATTTCGTGGTCGCGCTGGACGCGATGAAGGGCAAGACCGTGCTGGCCGATCCGGCCACCGCGGCAGCAGCCATCTTCGACCGCCTGAAAAAGGCCGGTGCCGTGATCAGGCCGGCATCCGATCCGTGTCAGTTACCCAAAGCCTGCAAGAACCCGCAGGAAGTGGAGGGCATGCGCAAGGCCCATGTCCGTGACGGCGTGGCGATGGTGCGCTTCCTGGCATGGCTGGAGACACATGCCGCCACAGGCGAACTGACCGAGATCGAGGCGGCCGAGACGCTGGAGGGTTTCCGCCGCGCCACCGGCTGTCTGTCGGACGTGTCGTTCGACACGATTTCGGGCGCGGGCAGCAACGGCGCCATCGTGCATTACCGCGTCACCCGAAAGACCAATCGCGTGATCGGGAAGAACGAAATGTTCCTGGTCGACAGCGGCGCGCAATATCCCGACGGCACCACCGACGTCACCCGCACGGTGATGGTGGGAGAGCCCACCGCCGAGATGCGCGACCGCTTCACCCGGGTCCTGAAGGGCCATATCGCGCTGGCGACGGCGCGCTTTCCCGAAGGCACCATCGGCATGCAGCTGGACAGTTTTGCGCGTCGTCCGCTGTGGGAAGTCGGTCTGGACTATGACCACGGCACCGGCCATGGCGTGGGATCGTACCTTTCGGTGCATGAGGGGCCGCAGAACATCTCCAAGAAGCCGGTGATGCAGAAGCTGTTGCCCGGCATGGTCTGTTCCAATGAACCCGGTTTCTACAAGGCCGGAGCCTTCGGCATCCGCATCGAGAACCTGATCGTTGTGAACGCGCCGGAAATCCCCGAAGGCGGGGAACGGGGCATGATGAGCTTCGAGACCATCACGCTGGTGCCCATCGACCGCAACCTGATCGAGGTGTCGCTGCTGACGGAACCGGAACGGTCATGGGTGAACGACTATCATGCGCGGGTTTACGCCACGGTTGGTCCGCTGCTGGACGATGCGGGCGCCCGCGCCTGGCTGGAACGGGTGACCAAACCGCTTTGAAGGCGTGGCCGGGTTGATCCGGATCAAGGCTTTCCGGTCCCCATCCGTGCTGTTCTTTGCGAGCGGCATGAGAGACCAGACCCCTGCCGCGCCCCCCCGCCGGGGATGGTCCGGCAGGCCCCCGCCTGCCGGACCAGTGGTCCTTTCAACGACTTAGCGTTCGATCAACTTCAGCCACGCATCTTCGTCCAGGACCTGGACATTGTGCTTGCGCGCCTCGGCCAGCTTGGAGCCGGCGCCCGGCCCTGCCACCACAATATCGGTTTTGGCCGACACCGAGCCGGACACTTTCGCGCCCAGCGATTCCGCGCGCGCCTTGGCTTCCTGGCGCGTCATCTTTTCCAGCGTGCCGGTGAAGACCACCGTCTTGCCCGAAACGGGCGAGGATTTGGCGGGCGCGGCCATGTCGGTCACGGTCAGCCACCTCACAAGCCGGTCCAACGCCTTCACATTGTGCGGTTCGTCGAAGAAATCGAAGATCGCCTCGGCGACAACGCCGCCGATGCCTTCGATGGTTTCCAGTTCCTCTTTCATATTCTCGGCCTTCATGCCGTCCAGGAAGGCATCCAGGCTGCGATAGTGCCGCGCCAAGAGCCGCGCCGTTGTCTCGCCCACATGGCGGATTCCCAGCGCGTTGATGAAACGGTCCAGGCCGATGGTGCGGCGGCGCTCGATGGACGCCATGAGGTTTTCGACGACCTTGTCCTCCCGCTCCTTTTCCTTTTTCGGCTTTTTCGCCGGTTCCCTGCCCTCGGCGGCGCGGCGCTCCTGCGCCAGCCTGGCGCGATGGCCGGCCAGCACGTCGCTGACCTTTTTCCGCTTTTCGGTCAGGGCGAAGATGTCCGCCGGCTCTTTCAGCAGGCCCTTTTCGTGGAACAGCTCGATCATGGTGCCCCCAAGGCCCTCAATGTCGAACTGGTCGCGGCCGACGAAATATTTCAACCGCTCCACCGTCTGGGCATCGCAGATCAGACCGCCGGTACAGCGGCGGTCGACATCTTCCCTGCCGGTCCTTTCGTCAACCTCGCGCACCGCATGGCTGCCGCAGACCGGGCATTTGTGGGGAAACTGGTAGGGCCTGCTGTTCCGGGGGCGCTTTTCGGTGATCACGCGCAGGATCTGGGGGATCACGTCGCCGGCGCGCTGGATCACCACGGTGTCGCCGACGCGCGCGTCCAGGCGGGCGATCTCGTCCTCATTGTGCAGGGTGGCGTTCTGCACCACCACGCCGCCGACCGTGACGGGTTTCAGCCGCGCCACCGGCGCCAGCTTGCCGGTGCGGCCGACCTGGATCTCGATCGCCTCGATGACGGTTTCGGCCTGCTCGGCGGGGAATTTGTAAGCGATCGCCCAGCGGGGCGAGCGCGAGACAAAGCCCAGGCGCTGCTGCAGGTCCAGGCGGTCCACCTTGTAGACCACGCCGTCGATGTCATAGCCCAGCCTGGCGCGGCGGGTTTCGATGTCGCGGTGGAATTTCAGCATTTCCTCCAGGGTCTCGCAGCGGCGGACCAGGGGATTGACGATGAAGCCGTAGCTTTCGAATTTCCGCAACATGCCGTGCTGGGTCTCAGCGGGCATGTCGCTGACATCCCCCCAGGCATAGGCAAAGAAGTTCAACGCGCGGCTGGCGGTGATCTTCGGGTCGAGCTGGCGCACCGAACCCGCGGCGGAATTGCGCGGATTGGCGTAAATCGGCTTGCCCTCCTTATCCTGGCGCCTGTTCAGGGCGGCGAACGCCTTGTGGGTCATATAGACCTCGCCGCGCACCTCCAGCACCTTGGGCGGCTTGCCCGACAGGCGCAGCGGGATATCCGGGATGGTCTTCAGGTTGGGGGTGATGTCCTCGCCCTCCTGGCCATCGCCGCGCGTGGCGCCCTGCACGAGCAGCCCGTCCTCATAGCGCAGCGAGGCCGACAGGCCGTCGATCTTGGGTTCGGCCATCACCGCGACATCCTCGCCTGCCTTCAGGCCCAGGAAGCGGCGCACCCGGCCGATGAATTCCTCCACGTCGCCGTCGCTGAAGGCATTGTCCAGCGACAGCATCGGCACGACGTGCGTGACCTTGGCGAATTTCTCGGATGGCTTTGCGCCGACGCGGTGGGAAGGCGAGTCCGGGCGGACAAGCTCGGGAAAGCGCGCCTCGATATCGGCATTGCGCCGGCGCAGCGCGTCATATTCGGCATCGGAGATGACCGGCGCGTCCTGAAGATAATAGTGCCGGTCGTGTTCTGCGACCTCGCGCGCCAGCCGGTCCAGCTCCCTTGCGGCTTCGGCAGAGGTGAGTTTTTCGACGGGCTTGGTACTCACGCGCGTTTGCGCTTTTTGGGCGCCCCGGTGTCTTTTGAGGAAGCCGCCTCGTCCATCAGGCGGCGGGCGGCGGCGCGGGCCTCGTCGGTGACGGCGGCGCCCGACAGCATGCGGGCAATCTCTTCCAGCCGTTCGCCGTCGTCCAGCATCTCGATCCTGGTCTTGTTCTTGACGCGGCTGATGCGGAAATGACGCGCGGCGCGGGCCGCGACCTGGGGCGAATGGGTGACCAGCAGCACCTGCGTGGTTTGCGCCAGCCTTTGCAGGCGAAGGCCCACCGCATCGGCCACCGCCCCGCCGACGCCGCGGTCGACTTCGTCGAAGACCAGCGCGGCGGGATCGCTTTTTTCCGCCAGCGCCACTTTCAGCGCCAGGGAGAATCGCGCCAGCTCGCCACCGGAGGCGATGCGCGCCAGGCTGCCGAAGGGCGCGCCTTCCACCGTGGCGACCTGGAAGGCGGCACGCTCCATGCCGCCGGCGGAATATTTGTCCTCATCCAGCTTTTCCAGAGCCACGCGGAAGCGGGCATGCGAGAGCTTGAGCGGTCCCAGCTCCGCGGCCACGGCGACTTCCAGCCTGCGGGCCGCCAGGGCGCGGCCCTTCGACAGTTTCGCCGCCGCCGCCAGATAGTCCTCGCGCGCGGCGATCACCCTGGCTTCAGCCTTCCTGATGTGGTCGCCGCCGCCGGCCAGCGCATCGTTGCGGGCGGCATAATCGGCGGCCAGCGCGGGCAGACCGGCCGGCGTCACGTCATATTTGCGGGCCAGCGCGCGCAGGGCGAAGAGACGCTCTTCCTTTTTTTCCAGGGTGCCGGTGTCGGTGTCCAGCCGCGAGAGCAGCGAATCCAGTTCGCGCCGCGCCTCTTCGGCCAGCGCATAAGCCTGTTCCAGCGCGGATTCGGCCGGAGCGGCGGCCTTGCGCGCCTCCTGGCTCATGCGGCTGAGCTTTTTCAGTGCCTGGGCGAGCGAGGCTTCGGCGCCGCGATCGCCGGACACAAGCTCCAGCGCGGAGGAGACATCCTCGGCGATGCGCGCCGCGTTCATCATCAGCGCGCGCTCGCCGGCCAGACGTTCCTCCTCGCCCTCCTGCGGCGCGAAGTCGGACAATTCCCGCGCGGCGGCGCGCACGAAATCGGCTTCGGCGCGGGCGCGCGCGGCGGTGGCTTCCAAATTCTCCAGTTCGGCGCGCGCGGCGCTCCAAATGCCATGACGGGCCGACACTTCCGCCGCAACATCGCCCAGCCCGCCGAAACCGTCCAGCAGCGCGCGGTGCGTGGCCGGATCGAACAGGCCACGATCATCGTGCTGGCCATGTACCTCCAGCAGCACGCTACCCAGTTCCTTCAGGAGGCCCACGCCCACCGTCTGGTCATTGACGAAGGCGCGGCTGCGCCCATCCGACGACAGGGTTCGGCGCAGGACGATCTCGGCATCGGTGGCGATGTCCTGCGCCGCCAGCAGGGCAGCGGCAGGATGGCCGGGCGGAACCTCGAAAATGGCTGCGGCCGAGCCCTGGGCTGCGCCGGGGCGCACGCCGGCCCGGCCCCCTTTTCCGCCAAAGGAGCCGCCCACCGCCAGGCCCAGCGAATCCAGCAGGATCGACTTGCCGGCCCCCGTCTCGCCGGTCAGCACGTTCA
Source organism: Pseudomonadota bacterium (assembly GCA_048498895.1). GTDB lineage: Bacteria > Pseudomonadota > Alphaproteobacteria > Micropepsales > Micropepsaceae > Rhizomicrobium. The sequence continues at coordinate 1,680 of JBEHXB010000025.1, read as the reverse complement.
GGCCCGGCGCGAACTCCAGCGCCGCCTGTTCGATCAGGACGATGTCACGGATGGAAAGGGCCGCGAGCAAGGTTTTCCGACTCAGAGCATCTTGCGGAAAGCCTGACTGATCCAGGAGCCCCTGTCTTCCACCGGTTTCAGGTTGCGGCCCTTCAGAATGGCGTAGGCGTCCTGGTACCAGGCCGAGCCGGGATAGTTGGCGCCCAGCACGGCCGCGGCGGTCTGGGCCTCGCGGTCCAGGCCCATGCTGTAATAAGACTCGGTCAGGCGCTCCAGCGCCTCGGCGATCTGGGGGGTGGTGGCGTATTGCTCGACCACCGTGCGGAAGCGGTTGATGGCGCCGATATAGTCGCCCCGCTTCAGGTAATAGCGGCCCACCGCCATTTCCTTGCCCGCCAGATGGTCCATGGTCAGGTCGATCTTCAAGGTGGCGTCGCGGGCATATTCGGTGTCGGGGAAACGCTGCACCACGTCCTGCAGCGCCACCAGCGCGGCCTGGGTATTGGACTGGTCGCGGTTGACGTCGACGATCTGTTCGTAGAGCGAGACGGCCTTCAGGTAGAAGGCATAGGCCACTTCCGGGCTGCCGGGATGGAGCTGGATGTAGTTGTCGGCGGTGGAGATCGCGTCGGAGTATTTGTTGGCCTGGTAGGAGCAAAAGGCGCTCATCAGCATGGCGCGGCGCGCCCACACCGAATAGGGATGCTGGCGGTCGACCTCGTTGAACTGGGCGGCGGCCTGTTCCCAGTTGCCCACATTGATGGCGCGCCAGGCATCGGCATAGATTTGCTCGATCGGGCGCTCGCGATACTGGGCGGCGTCCTTGTTGGCGTTGTTGGAGGCGTCGTTCTTTTCGAACAGGCCGCAGCCGGCCAACCCGGCCAGCGAACCCAGCACGGCCAGGCGCAGAAAGGGCTTGAGACGGGGAAAAAGCGGCATTGCTCGGTCCTAGGGTCTTGACGGAAATCGGCTAGCCGCAACAGCAGCTTAGCCCGGATTTCCGGGGCGGCTTCGCGCCTTGGCGACCCTTATACCTCGCGCCGCCCAAGCCGCAAAGTGTCGGTTCCTTCAAGCCGGGTTCAGGAAAGTTCCACCTGCCGATAGCTGCCCGGATCGGCAAAAAGCGCCCGCAGCAAGGCGTTGTTGATGCCATGGCCGGAGCGGAAACCTTCGAAGCGGGCGATCAGCGGGCTGCCTGCCAGCGCCATGTCGCCCACCGCGTCCAGGATCTTGTGACGGACGAATTCGTCGGCAAAGCGCATGCGGTCCTTGTTGACCACGCCCGATTCGTCCAGGGCCAGGGTATTCTCCAGACTGGCGCCGCGCGCCAGATTCATCCTGTTCAGCGCCTCCAGTTCGGCGAGAAAGCCGAAGGTGCGCGCCGGGGCGATCTGGTCGCGGAATCCCTGGGCGCTGAAGGCGAAGTCGAAGGCCTGCTCGCCGATGGGGCTTTGCGGAAAACTGATCTCGAGGCGATAGCTGAGGGCGTCGGCGGGCAATAGCGCCGCGCGCGCCATGCCGCCGTTTTTCTGGCCCTGTTCCACGATAACGGGCTTCAGGACCTTGATGGCGGTGCGCGGCCGGGACTGTTCGGCCCGCCCCGCTTCATCCAGCAGCGCCAGATAGGACAGCGCATCCCCGTCCAGTATGGGCGGCTCCGGCCCGTCCAGTGTGATCAGA
>JBEHXB010000024.1:0-15153 GCA_048498895.1 Pseudomonadota bacterium | reverse complement strand
TACAGTGCACCAACCCCCCCCCCCCCCCCCCCCCCCCCCCCCCCCAACCCCAAGGGCCGGGGTCTTTTGCGCCGTGGGGTCGTCGGCGGGCTTGCCCGTATTGCCGATACGAGCTGCACCCGCCTCCTGCCCACGTCACAAAATCCCTCCGGCGCAGCGGTTCAATCTGGTCACAACTTGCTCTAGCATCCCCCCGCTTTTGAAAGGCATATCGGTGCTGGTGATGGACTGGATCGCGGACAGGGCCGGGCGCGACGCCCGCTTGCGCCGCCTGGCCGACTGCCTGTCCATCGCCGCGGCCAACCTGGTTCAGGATCGCCTGCGCTTTGCCATCGCCGTGGCGGGAACGGCGGTGCCGATCCTGCTGCTGCTGCTGCAGATGGCGCTGCTTGCCGGTGTGCGCACGGAAGTCACGCGCCTCTATAATGATTTCGACTTCGATGTCGCGCTGGTGCCGGTGACCTATGAGTACATGTTCTCCAGCGGCGTGTTCGACAGTGTGCGCCTGGCCCAGGCGCAGGCGGTGGCGGGGGTGGCCGACACCTTTGCCCTGAATGTCGAAGGCGGGGCGTGGACCGGCCCGGCGGAAAAACGCTCGCCGTTGATCGTGATCGGCATCGATGACAAGCCCGGGTTCATCCGCGATCCGGAAATCCGCGCCGGCCTTTCCTTGCTGGGCACCGGCGCCGAGGTACTGGTGGACCGCTATTCCAGCAGCAATTTCGGCCCGCTGGCGCCCGGCACCAACGCCTTCCTGGACGACCATCCCGTGACCATCGCGGGGCATTTCTCGCTGGGCATGTTCTTCTATGCCGACGGCGCCGCCATCGTGCGCAACGTCTTCCTGCCGCCGCTGTCGGGGGCCAGCAGCCGCGATGTCCATATCGGGCTGATCGCCACCGATCCCGGCGCCGATCCCGCAAAGGTCAAGGCCGCGCTGACCCTGGCGCTCCCGCCCGACGTGCAGGTGATGACGCGCGACGAACTGATCGACGGCGAGCAGGGCTTCTTTCTCACCACCAAGCCTTTGGGCATCATGGTGGCGGTTGGCATGGCGGTCGCATTCCTGGCGGGCATCGTCGTCCTGTGGCAGGTGCTGTCAGCCGAGATCATGCGCCGGATCAACGAATTCGCCACCCTCAGCGCCATGGGATTCGGCACCCCTTTCGTGCTGGGCGTCGGGTTCTGCGAGACCTTCCTTCTGGGGATGGCCGCCTTTGTGCCGGCGGTGCTGGTTGGCGCGGCGATCCTGCAGGTGCTGCAATGGGCGACCCATCTGCCGGCAGCGGCGACGCCCGGCCTGGTGCTGAAGGTGCTGGGCATTGTGCTGATGATGTGCGCCTTCTGTGCGGCATCGGTAGGCCGCCGCATCGCCCGCGCCCAGCCTGCCAGCCTGTTCTGAGCGGTGGCGGCGTTGCGGGGCGATATTCCCATCCGGGGGGCGCGTGCTAGGATGGCACGGCGGGAGGCAGAACCTTGAAGCGATTTGTATTTTTCCGGGCCCGGACGCCCCGGCAGGCCGCGCGCGCCTGCCTCTTGGCACTGGCGGCCAGCCTGGCTGTCGGCGGCGCGGTTCCCGCGGGCGCGGCTGAGCAGACCACCGGCGCGGTTGGCCGCATCGTGCCCGCCAGCGGCGTGGTCGGCGTCTTTGCCGCGCCCGGCTCGCGCGTGACCGCCATCCTTGTGCACACCGGCCAGCGGGTGAAGGCCGGCACGCTTTTGATGCGCACCCAGGCCACCACCGCCGACACCGACCCCGATCTGGCGCGCCGCCAGCTCAAGGCGGCTCAGGAACTTGCCGTTCAGCAGGTCGCGGCCCAGACCGCGACGGTGGCGCTGGCCCGCTCGCGTTATGACCAGGCCAAGTCGGCACTGGACACCTACAGGGGCATGGGCAGCTCGATCACGTCGAAGAAGGAGATGAGCGACCTCTCCCATGCCGCCGCCGATGCCGCCGCGACCCTTCACGCCGAAGAGGCGAGGCTGCGCGTGGCCAAGGCCCAGACCGAAACCAATCTCGATGTTGCCAAACGCCAGGCCGAGGCGGCACTGGCCGGCACCGAACTGCGCGCGCCCATCGACGGCACCATCCTGAAGATCGCCCGCCGGGTGGGCGAGCAGGTGGGCAGCGATCCGCCCATCCAGATGGGCGATGTCCGCACCATGTATGTGGTCTGCCAGATCTATGAAGGCGACCTGCTGCGGCTGAAGCCCGGCATGGGCGCGACGATCCGGGCCCAGCCGCTGAGTCAGCCGCTGCATGGGCGGATCGAGGATGTGGGCCGCATGGTCGAAACCCAGTCACGGCTGGGCGAGGTGCGCATCCGGCTCGATCGTGCCGATCCTGCTTCGCGCCTGGTGGGGATGCAGGTCGATGTCACCATCAATCGCTAGGCGCGTCCTGGACCGGTTCAGGATACTTGCCGGCGCCGGGCGCCCGGACCGGGGCCTTGGCCTTGCCTTCGTCTCTTTCAATCGCGGCCGTCTGGCGGCCGCCACGGGCGGCATCGCCATGGCGGTGCTGGTGATGTTCGTGGAGCTGGGCCTTCTTCAGGCCATACTGGGCTCGCAGTCTGCGCTGGCAGGACTGATCGACGGCGATCTGGTGATCATGAATTCGGCGCGCACCAACCTGCATGAATGGACCCGCATTCCTCGCATTCGCCTGGCCGAGGCCGGCGCGGTGCCCGGCGTGGCGGGCGCGATGGGCGTCTATGAGAGCGGCATGCTGCTGCGCAATCCGCCCGAGCGCAGGGTTCATCGCATCATCGCCTTCGCCATGGACGGTCAAACCCAACCGCTCAAGGTGGGCGACCCCGACAAGGTGCGCGCGGCCCTGTCACGTCCCAATGCCGTGTTGTTCGACCGGCTTTCGCGCGACATCTATGGTCCCATCGCACCGGGTCGCGCCATCGAACTGGATGGCCGCTCCTTCAACGTGGCCGGTTTTGCGCGCATCGGCCCCGACATCGTGATGGACGGCGCGGTGGTGCTCAGCGACGGCGCCTGGCTCTCGGCCGATCCGAACGCGCAGCCGGTGATGGGCGTCCTGCGGCTGGAGCCCGGTGCCGATCTGGGTGCCGTGCGCGCGCGCCTGAAGGCGGCGTTGCCGTCCGACGTGGCGGTGATGACGCCGCGCGAGATCTGGTGGCGCGAGATCGCGTTCACCTTCCGCTCGGTGCCCATAGGCATCATCTTCGGCGCCGGCGTGGCCACGGGCGCGTTCATCGGCGCCATCATCTGCTACCAGATCCTGTTCAACGAGGTGGTGGACCTGAAGAAAGAGCTCTCCACCCTGCGCGCCATGGGTTTCGGCCCCGGCTTCTTTCGCCGCCTGATCCTCGAGGAGGCCTATCTTCTGGCGGCCGGCGGATTTCTGATCGGGCTGGTGGCGGCGTTGATCACCTACCGGTTCCTCGCCGGGGCCACCGGTCTTGCGATGCAGATGCATGCCGGCGCCGCGCTGTTCGTCGCCCTGGCGACCGGGACCATGACCCATCTGGGCGGTCTGTTCGCCGCGCGTCATCTGGGCTCGTTCGAGCCGGCGGAACTGTACTGACATGCCGGCCGCATCCGCCCTCTTGTCCGATGCCCATCACCCCAGCGTCCGGGTGCGCGGCGTCAGCTATACCTATGAGAGCGAGGGCGGTCCGAAGCGGGTGCTCGACAATGTCGATCTCACGCTCGGTCGGGGCGAGTTCATCGTGCTGACCGGCCATTCCGGCGCCGGCAAGACCACGCTGCTGACCTTGATCGGGGCTATTCGCAGCCTGCAGGACGGCGCCATCAATGTGCTGGGCCAGGAGCTGGGCGGCCGCGACACGGCGGCCCAGGAAGAGGTGCGCCGCAAGGTGGGCTTTATTTTCCAGGACCACAATCTGTTCGCCGCCCTGACCGTGTTCCGCACCCTGTGGCTGGCCACCGGACTTGTCGAAAATCCACCTTCACGCGAGGTGGCGCTGGAAGAGGCGCGCAGCCTTCTGGCGCAGCTTGGCATTGAACAGCATCTGCATTCGCGGCCGCGCCAGATGTCCACCGGCCAGAAGCAGCGCGTGGCGGTGGCGCGCGCGCTGATCAATGCGCCGCAACTGATCCTGGGCGACGAGCCCACCGCCTCGCTGGACCAGCAATCCTCGCAGCTGGTGATCGGCCTGATCCGCCGCCATCTGGCGGCAACCGGTGCCAGCGCGCTGATCGTCACCCATGACGACCGCATCTTCGGCATGGCCGACCGCGTCCTTCGGCTTCAGGACGGCCGGCTGTTGGGTGACGCATGAGAAAGCCCATGCTTGCCGTCGCCCTGCTGCTGCCCCACTCGGCGATGGCACAGGCCGTGCCGCCGGCGCCGCCGCTTGAACTTTCCGCCGTGGTCGCCGCGGCGCTGGATCACGGCTCCAAGGTTGCGCGGGCCGATTTCAGGCTGGCGCAGGCACAGGGCCGCGCCCAGCAGGCGGCGGGCGCTTTCGACTGGCGCGCCAGCGCGCGGGGCGGTTGGGCCCATCTTTACTATCCCAAGGTTCGCAACGTGAACGGCGTCAATGTTCTGACGGACAATTTGCAGAGCAGCTGGGACCCGGAGATCACCGCGGGCGCCAGCAAGCTGTTCCGCAACGGCATCCAGATCCAGCCGGGAATCACTTTCTATCCGGGTTCGGCGGCCTCCAGCGCGCAGACCATCGGCCTGACGCGGCCCCGGCCCAATCTCAATCTGCAGATTCCGCTGATGCATGGCTTCGACGGCACCAACGATGCAGCCGCCAACGAGCGCGCAAGCCTGGAAGAAGTCGATGCCTCCAAACTGGAGCGCAGCGCCGCCCAGCAGCAGTCGGCGATGGAGTCCGCTGAGACCTATTGGCGCTGCCTGGCCGCCGGCGAGCAAGAAGACGTCCTCGAGGACAATCTGCTCGACGAGCAGGCCTATATCGAAACGCGGCGCAAGCTGATGGCCGCCGGCCAGATCTCGCCCCTGGCCCTGGAACAGGCGCTGGCCGGACAGGATGACCAGATGCGGCGGCTCGATACCGTACGCAGCGCCGCGGCAAAATGCCGTGCCAATCTGGCAGCATTGCTGAGCCGTGATTCGAACATGCATCTGCCGACCCTGGCGGCCGCCTTTCCCGAGATGGATAATTTTTCATCCGGAGCCGGGGCGCTGCGGGAAACCTCCCTTGTTGATACCGCCTATCGCAACCGTCCCGATCTGCATGCGCTGGAACAATATGTAACGGCCGCGGGCGAAAAGCTGGCGGCGGCCCGTGCCTCGCAGGATCCCAAGCTCAATCTGGTGATCGATCCCAACGGTTTCTTCGTTACCTTCAGCTACAGTCTGGAAGGCAATGTCGAGGAAGGCGCCACCACCGCCGCATCGGCCCAGGCGGGCGAGGCGCGCCTGAATCTCTCGCAAATGAAGGATCAGATCCGCCAGGACGTCTCCCAGGGCGTGGCTGCGCTGCGCAGTTCCCTGGCCGTATTGGCCGACCGGCGGCGTGCCGAGGGCACCTTGAGCCGGGTGATCGCGGACGCGGAGAAAGCGGTCAGGACGGGCGGGATGGACATGGCCACCCTGCGCGGATTGCAGGACCAGCACACCGAAGCCCGGGTGGCTCTGGTGGAGGCCCGACTCGACTGCGCCTTGAACCTCGCGGCCCTGCGCCTTGTGACCGGCACCCTGGTGGTGGAAGGGGGCGATGCCGCCCCCCGTGATGCTGTCCTATTGAAATCGCTAAGCTTCTAGTCTGCCTTGGGCGGAAATTTCGCTGTCGCGATGAAATTAATGTGTTAGTTTCGCGACATCCTTTTGGGGGCATAAAGCGTATGAAGACTGCTGAGCCGCACGGGGCCGATCCGGCGCCGGATGCCCCGCGTCCCCGACGCGATTCGGTTACCGACTTCGCGCCCTACCAGAATTTGCGCCGGCGTTTCGCCGACGCCGACAAGCATGGTGTGGACCTCACCTTCTTCGAGCCGCGCGACGGCATCAACGGCAGCGTGATCACCTGGCGCGGCCAGTCGCTGGTGAATTACTCCGGCTACAATTACCTGGGACTTTGCGGCAACCCCGAGATCTCGCAGGCGGCCAAAGACGCCATCGACAAATACGGCACCTCTGTTTCGGCCAGCCGGATCGTCTCCGGCCAGATCGACCTGCACGGCCTTCTGGAACGGGAGATTGCCGATTTCCTGGGCACCGAGGACGCGATTACCTTCGTCAGCGGCTATCTCACCAACGTCACGGTGATCAGCCATCTTCTGTCGAAGACCGACGCGGTGATCTTCGATCGCGACTCCCATAACAGCATCATGACGGGCGCGCGGCTGTCCGGCGCCAAGATGATCACCTATCCCGGCGGCGACTGGGATGGGCTGGACCAGATGCTGACCGCCAAGCGCGACAGTTTCCGCCGCGGCCTTCTGGTCTGCGAAGGCGTCTACAGCATGGACGGCAATATCGTCGACCTGAAGCGCGCGGCCGAGCTCAAGGAAAAGCACAACCTGATCCTGATGGTCGACGAGGCCCATTCCGTCGGCACCATCGGCGCCACGGGCAGGGGGGTCTGCGAATGGTCGGGGATGCCGCCGTCCACCATCGACATCCATATGGGCACGCTCAGCAAGGCGCTGGCCAGCGCCGGCGGCTATGTCGCGGGCGATCGCAGCCTGATCGAATATCTGCGCTACCTGGCGCCGGGATTCATTTTCAGCGTCGGGCTGGCGCCGGCCGATACCGCGGCCGCCCTGGCTGCCCTCAAGTTGCTGCGGCGCGAGCCTTCACGCCTGGGCGAGCTGCGCGAGCGCGCGCGTCTGTTCCATGCCCTGGCGCGGGAAGCCGGGCTCACCTTCCGGGGCGATGAAGGCTCGCCCATCGCCTCGCTGATCGTGGGCGACGGCAATGCCTGCATGCTGCTCTCCCAGCGTCTTTTGGCGGAGGGCATCTATGTCCAGCCCATCGTCTACCCGGCCGTGGGCCTGAAGTCGGCGCGCCTGCGCTTCTTCATCACACGCAACCACACCGAGGAGCAGTTCCGCGCCACGATGCCGATCCTGGCACGCGAACTGAAGCTGCTGCCGGCGCTTGGCCAATAGTCCCCACGCCCTGATCAGCGGCGGGTCCAGCGGCATCGGGCTGGCCCTGGCGCAACGCCTGGCCGCCCGGGGCCATGCCCTGACCCTGCTGGCCCGCGATGCCGCGCGCCTCGCGGACGCGCAGGCCCTGCTTGCCAGGACCGGCGCCACGGTGCGCGTGGCATCCGTGGACGTGCGCGACGAAGCGGCCGTGAACGCGGCGGTGTCGGTTGCCGTCGCCGAACTGGGCCCGCCCGACCTTCTGGTCGCCAGCGCCGGCATCGTCATTCCGGGAATCTTCAAGGATCTGCCCGCCGCGGCGTTCCGTGAGACGATGGCCGTCAACTATGACGGTACCGTCCATCTGGTGCGCGCGGCGCTGCCTGCCATGCTGGCGCGGCGGGCGGGCCGCATCGTGCTGGTTTCGTCGGGGGCAGGCCTGATCGGCCTTTACGGCTATACGCCCTACGCGCCCACCAAATTCGCCGTGCGCGGCCTGGCCGAGGCGCTCCGGGCTGAACTGAGGCCCGAGGGCATCGGCGTCTCCATCGTCTATCCGCCCGACACCGACACGCCCCAGCTGCGCGAAGAGGTCAAGGTCCGGCCCGCCATCACCAGCAAGATCGCGGGCGGCGCGCGCGTGCACAGCGCCGAAGAAGTCGCGGACGCGATCCTGAAGGGCGTGGCCGCCGGCCGCTTCACCATTGCGCCCGGCTGGGAGATGGGTCTGCTGAACCGGCTGCACAGCCTTATCGGTCCGGTTCTGCACCGTTTCTCCTTCGATCCGGTGATTGCCAGGATGCACGGCAAGGACGGCGGCGGCACCGCATCCAGATGACCGTCCTTCTGCTGGTCGGCGGACTCTTCGCCCTGGCAGGGGCCTTGATCGTCCTGGCGGGGCTTACGCCCGCGGGCCGCAAGGTGGCGACGGAGCTGTGGCCCTTCTATCGTTCCGAATTCCTGATCGTCGGCGCCGTGCTGCTGCCTTCGGCGGCAGGGCCCTGGGCTTTCGCGATTCTGCTGGCCGCGATGGCCGCCCGGGGCCAGTTCGAGCTGCTCGACCTGTTCGGACAGGCACCGCGGCTTTCGTTTCAGAAACTGACGCTGGCGATGGGGGCGGCGCTGGCGGCGCTGGGTGTCCTGTCGCCGGAAAATCTGCCCGCCGCCGTGCCGGCCGCTTTGCTGGCTGTCGCGTTTGTCGGGCTGACGGCGGGCGCGCAGGGACGCAGGGTGCTTCTGCCCACGCTCGCGAGCCTGGTTTATCCCGCCGCCCTGGTCTGCCTGACCGGCGTGCTGCGCGCGGGCGAGAACGGCTTTCTCTGGCTGTTCCTGGCCCAGGGCGTAGTGGAAACCAATGACTCTTTCGCCCTCCTGGTGGGCAAGCTGATGGGACGCACCCGGCCCTTTCCCAATCTCAGCCCCGGCAAGACGCTGGCCGGTCTGGTGGGCGGCGCGCTGGCCGGAGCAGGGGTGGGCTTTGTCATCGCCCGGTATCTGATCGGGCTTGCTCCGCTGCCCGCGCTGGCCGCGGTCGTGGTGACCTTGCTGGCGGGGCTGGCGGGCGATCTGCTGGTATCGGCGCTCAAGCGGTCGCGCGGCGTCAAGGATTTCCGGCCCGTGGCGCTGATCCATGGCGGGCTGCTGGATATCTATGACTCGCTGCTGTTCGCCGCGCCCGCGCTGCTGGCGCTGAGGGCGCTGCTCTAGTCGTCCTGGCCGGCGATGAAGGCTTCGACCCGCGCCCGGCATTCGTGGTCGGGAAACTGGCGCGGCGGCGACTTCATGAAATAGCTGGACGGCCCGATCAGCGGCCCGCCCAGGCCGCGATCCTTGGCGATCTTGGCGCAGCGCACCGCATCGATCACCACGCCGGCCGAATTGGGCGAATCCCACACTTCCAGCTTTACCTCGCAGGCAAAGGGCGCGTCGCCGAAGCCGGTGCCCTCCAGCCGGATATAGGCGATCTTGCGGTCGGTGAGCCACGGCACGTGGTCACTGGGACCGATATGAATGTCCTGCGCCGGCAGCTCGATGCCCGCCACGCTGGTCACCGCCTGGGTCTTGGAAATCTTCTTGCTGTGCAGCCGCTCGCGTTCCAGCATGTTCTGGAAGTCGGAATTGCCGCCGACATTGAGCTGGTAGGTACGGTCCAGCTTGACGCCGCGCTGGTGCATCAGCTCGGCCAGCATGCGGTGGACGATCGTGGCGCCGACCTGGCTCTTGATGTCGTCGCCGATGATGGGAAGGTTGGCGGCACGGAAGCGCTCGGCCCATTCGCCGTTCGATGCGATGAAGCTGGGAATGCAGTTGATGAAGGCGCAGCCGGCGGCCAGCGCCTCGCCGGCATAGAACCGGGCGGCATTTTCCGAACCCACCGGCAGGTAACAGATCACGACATCGGTGCGGCTCTGTCGCAATGTCTCGGCCACGTTGACCGGCGCGGCATTGCTCTCCTTCACCACGTCTTTCAGATAGCTGCCCAATCCGTCCAGGGTGGGGCCGCGCGAAACCACCACGTCGTTGGCGGGCGGGTCGGCGAAACGCATCGTGTTGTTGGGTTCGGCCGCCAGGGCTTCACCCAGGGGACGGCCGACCTTGACCGCGCTGATGTCGAAGGCGCTGGCGAATTCGATGTCGCCGATGCGATAGCCGCCCAGATTGACATGCATCAGGCCCGGCACGACGGCGTCGTCCGGCGTATCGCGATAAAAGGCGACGCCCTGGACCAGCGACGAGGCGCAGTTGCCCACGCCGACAATACCGACTCGAAGTTTTCCGCTCATGAAAGAATTTGCGCCGGCCGGGGATATGCGCCTTGGCCGTGGTCCTTGAACACCATCACCTGCTCTTAAGTCCCCCTCGCGCCCGGCTGATCCCGTGGCTGGCCTTGCGGCCGGCTCCCGCGCCTCTGACGGGCAAGCTACCCACCCCACCCCTTCTGGTCAACGCCCGTGCGTGTATGATCGCGCGCGATGGAAACGGATGCTCGGATCAACAGGCCCCGGCAGAGCGCCGCAGCGCTCTTCCGGGCCTATGCCGCCGACAAGGCAGGCGAGGAATGGCACGGGGAATGGGGCGCGGCGCTGCTCTTCCGGCCCCCGGCCATCCTGCTGGCGCCGGTCCTGCTGCGGCTTGGTGTCCCGGCCACGGCGGTCACATTGTGTTCGCTTGGGCTGGCGTTAAGCCTGCCGGCGGTGGCTTTTGCATGGGGCGCGGTGCCCGCGGCGCTGATCGCGGTCCTGGCCGGCATCCTGGACTGCCTTGATGGAACCATCGCGCGCGCCAGCGGCAGCGTCAGCCGCGCCGGCCATTATCTGGACTTCGTCACGGACGTCGTCTTTCGCGCCAGCTTCTACGCCGCGATCGGGCTGCTGGCTGCGGGCGCCGCGCCCGTGTGGCTTCATGGCTGGGCATTGCCGCTGGCGCTGGTGGCGGCACTGTTCGCCATCTCCGCCAGGCTTTGCCGTGTCTATGCCGAGAAGATGTCGGGCACCGCACCCTATGGCGAGCCGCCGAGGCGGGGCGCCGCGACCCTGATCTTTTCCGTTATCAGCGGCATCGATCCCTTGACGCCGCTGGTCGTGCTGCTGCTGGGCATGGTCGGCGGCATGTACTGGCTGGTGCTGTGGCTGGTCGCCTATTCAGCACTCGATTTCCTCTACACCCAGGTCGCGGCGCTGCGCCGCGTATCATGAAAATCCTCGCCGTCTGCCCCTATGACATCGACAGGCCCGGCGGTGTCCAGCGCCATATCCTGGATACCGGCGCGGCGTTGGCAGAGCTGGGCCACGAGGTCACCGTGCTGGCGCCGCGCACCACGACGCCGCCGAAGGCTTCGCCACCGGGTGTCGTCATCGAAAGGCTGGGCCGCGCGCGCGCCATCGGCCTGGGCGGCACGCGCTTCGAGATTTCGCTGCCGCTCGGCGCCGAGCGCCGCCGCCTGCGCGCGCTGATCCGCAATGGCGGTTTCGATGTCGGCTGGTTTCACACGGTCTGGACACCGTTCCTGGCTCCGATGGCGCTGGCGTATTTTTCCGGCCCCGCGGTCTGCATGTTCCATGATACGCCGGGCAATGGGCTGGTCGGGCGGACCATGGCGGCGATCTTCCGCCGCATCAGCCGGCCGTTGCTGCCGCGCTTCGGCGCCATCCTGACGCCGTCCAGGACGCCGCAGGCGCATCTGGCGGGGGCGCAGCGGATGGAAGTGTTCGCGCCCTGCACCGACCTTCGCCGATTCCATGACGCCGCGCCCCAGCCCGGATTCGCCGATGGCCGCATCAATATTCTCTATCTGGGACGGCTGGAGCCGCGCAAAGGCGCGCATATCCTGCTGCAGGCCTACCGCCAGCTTTGCGACAGCGTGCAGGGTGTTCGCCTGATCCTGGCGGGCGCGGGGCCCGAGGAACACGCCCTGCGGGCCTATGCGGCGGAGCATCACCTGTCCGGCGTTGTCTTCGCCGGCGCACCGGCGGATGCAGCGCCCTGGTTCGCGGCGTCCGATATCTTCTGCGCGCCATCGCTTTATGGCGAAAGCTTCGGCATCGTGCTCACCGAGGCGATGAGCGCGGGCAAGCCCGTGGTGGCGGCGGCCAATGCCGGTTATCGCACCGTTCTGACGGACCAGGCCGCGCGCTTCCTGGTGCCGCCGGGGGATGTGACCGCGCTGGCAACGGCACTGGGCATTCTGGCGCAGGACGAAGCGCTGCGCGCGCGGCTGGGCGCATGGGGCAGGGCCGCCGCCCCCGCCTATGACTGCCGCGCCCTGGCGCCGCGGCTGGTGGAGATTTTCCGCGACACGGTCATCGCCCATCGCCTCAAGACCACCGGGCTCAGAGCTCGAAGCGCGACCTGATTGGAAAGGCCTGTTCCAGATAGCGCCGCGCCGCCTGTTCCACGCTCTCGCGCGGCCGGGCACCGAACCCGTCATTCAGCGCGATGAATTTCGGTCGCAGGGTTTTCGCGCGCCACAAGGTCAGCGCGGTGATGCCGGGCGTGTTCTCCAGCGGCACATAGGCGCTGTCCGCCAGCGTGCGCGCCAGCGACATCATTGCGCCCCGGCCCGTGTAATACAGGAACCAGGGATAGAGATATTCCGGCACCACATTGTGCGAGCCGCGGAATCGCGAAGCGCGGGTGTGTTCGAAATCCGCCGCCCAGCGTTCGCACATCTCCTGCCACCAGGATCTGTCGATCATGAGCGGCACGTGATTGATCTCGCGCCGCTGCCTTGCGCCGAAAGCGGAATCCAGCAGCGCGTTGCTGTAGGCCAGCGAGCGGTTCCAGGGCGACAGCTGTGCCCGGTCCATGTCCGGTGCGGGCTGGGCGAAGCGCAGGCGCGGGAACAGGCGCATCCTGCCGTCTTCGGTGAGAAAATCCGCAACTGTCGCCGGGCGGCCGAACAGCATGTCGTCCTCGACATAGATGAAGCGTTCCGCCACGCCCTCCAGCCGGTACAGCGCCGACAGGATGGCGAAGGAATTGAAGGTCGGCAGGAAGCGCGCCTCCAGGATCGCGTCATGGTGGACGATGTGGAGACCATCGGCCTTGGGGTTGAGCCAGCGCGGTACCTGCGGCGCCGCCGTCACCAGGTAGACGCGCCGCACCCAGGGGCAATGGACCAGCGAGCGCATGGAATATTTCAGCAGGTCCAGGTTGTCGCGTGTGCGGTTGGGATTGCGGTCGTGGCCGCTTTCGGCATGGCGCGCCAGGGTGTCGGCATAGCCGGGCCAGGTGTCGTCCACCCATGTGTAAACGACGTCAATGGGTTCAGGCATGGGCCGGCCGTGCCTTGGGGCCGCCCACCTTCCAGGCGCCGGCGAAATGTTTCAGCATGATGGAATTGTTCCGGTTCTCGTCGCCACCGCTGCCGCGATTGATCCAGCCCAGGCTGGACTGCTTGTAATGGGCCAGATGGCGCTTGGGTGGAAAGTTGGGCGCGCCGGGAATGACGAACTTGTCGGCGCGGCAATGGGCGCTGATCCATACGTCGTCCACGGTCCGCGCGGCCGGCGGTGCGCGCTCATAATTCGTCACCGCCGCGAGGTCGAAAAATTCGGGCCGCACCAGATAGCCCGCAACCCCTTGCAGGATGTCCACCGCCACGGGCTTTCGGATGCGGGCGCTGCGGATGGGCGCGGGCGGACGCATCAGGAGATTGGAAAGGACAGAGGTGGGCCGGTCGATCAGGTCGGGCGGCGCGATCCAGCCGCCCAGTCCCAGTGCCGCGCCGGGATGGGTGGCGGCCGCCTTTTCCAGATCGGCGATCAGCGTCGTGGGATAGATGCGGTCGTCATCGACCACCAGGATGGATTGATGCGGCGCGGCCCCGGCCAGGGTGGGCAACAGCTTGGTGGCGGGGCCGAAATCCTCGCACGGCGCCAGCCGCACCGACTTCAGGTCGCCCAGCCAGCCGGGCACCTCATAGGGCCGGTTCTCGCGCCGGCTGAAAGCGGGCAGGTTCAGCCGGATTTCCTTTGGCGGCCGGGTCTGGGTCAGAAGGCTTTTCAGCGTGTCGGCGATCATGCCGATGCGGCTGGGAATGGTGGTCAGGCTCACGATCACATCGGCATGGTCGGCCCGCCCCGTCCACGCCCGGTCCAGTACCGCGACGTCTGTGCGGGCCAGGCGATACTCCCGCCACAGGTCCTGCACCAGCCTTTCGCCTTCGAAGAAATTATAGGTGCGGATCGCGGCGCCGATCAGGAGCGGCGGCGCCAGGTAGGGCCAGAGCATCGGGCTCGCAAAGTTGAACGCCAGCCATTATGACATAGCCCGGTTCGGCGCCGCGACCGGATTTTCCGCGTGGCTGCGATGGGGATTAAGGGACCGGTGGCTGGGCAGGATCTCGTACTCGGATATGACTTCGGCACCTCCGCGGTGAAGGCGGCGCTGCTGGCGCAGGACGGCACCATCGTCGCCGCCACCACGCAGGCCTACCCCCTGATGCTGCCCCAGCGCGGCTGGGCCGAGCAGGACCCGCGGGACTGGTGGAGGGCGATGGGAGCGGCGTCACGCGCGTTGACCGCCTCGGTGCCCGATGCCGCCGGACGCATCGCCGCCATCGGCCTGTCGGCCCAGATGGGCGGCGTGGTCCCGGTCGATGCCATTGGCGGCGCCCTGCACAATGCGCTGATCTGGCTGGACACGCGCTCGGCGGACATTGCGCGCGAGCTGACCGGCGGGATGATCCGCGTCGCCGGTTACGGTCCGCTCAAGCTTGCGCGCTGGCTGCGCCTGACTGGCGGCGCCCCCAGCCTCTCGGGCAAGGATGCCATCTCCAAGATTGTCTGGCTGCGCCGTCACCGCCCCGATCTTTGGCCGCGCATCCACAAATTCCTCGATGTGAAGGACTACCTGCTGGCGCAGCTGACCGGCCGTTTCGTCACCAGTTATGACAGCGCGCATCTGACATGGCTGTTCGATGCGCGGCCGGGACGCAAGCACTGGTCGCCCGCGCTGCTTCGCCAGATCGATCTCGATCCTGCGCGGCTGCCCGACATCGCCGGGGCGTGCGACGTCGCGGGCGGACTGTCGGCGCAGGCGGCAACGGCGCTGGGCCTGCGCGCCGGCACGCCGGTGACGGTGGGGGCGGGCGATGTGGCGGCGGCGGCGATCAGCGCCGGCAATCCGGCACAGGGCTCGCTGCATCTTTATCTGGGCACCAGCCTCTGGCTGGCCGCGCGCATCGCGCGCTCCCGCGTCGATCCGGCGACCAGCATCGGCAGTCTCAGCTTCGCCGACGGCAGCGACTATCTGTTGATCGCCACCCAGGAAAATGCCGGCGCCTCGGTCCGCTGGGCGATGAACCTGTTTGGGCTGGCGCAGGACGATTTCGCGGGGTTCGAGGCCCTGGCCCGCGGCCATTCGCCGTCCGCCGACTCGCCCTTCTTCTTTCCCTGGCTGACGGGCGAGCGCGTGCCGGTGGACGATCCGCGCATTCGCGGCGCCTTCGCCAACATCGCCATCGAAAGCGGACGGCAGGCGCTGGCCTTCGCCGTCTATGAAGGCGTGGCCCTGAACCTGCGCTGGGCGATGGCGTCGTTCGACCGCCTGTCGGGACGGGCGGGCCAGCGCCTGCGGCTTCTGGGCGGC
>JBEHXB010000023.1:0-15310 GCA_048498895.1 Pseudomonadota bacterium | reverse complement strand
GAGCCACCGCTTCGTCGAGAAATATGGTCTTCTGACCATGCGGACCAACGAGATCGCGCTGCCCAATATCGAAGGCGTGAAAATCCACCAGAACTTCCCCGGCCGCATCTTCAATTATGGGACCGTAAGGATCGAAGGCACCGGCGTGGACTCCGTTACCACACCCCAGATCGCCGATCCGGTTGGCTTCGTGCGGGCCATCCAGACCGCCAAGGAGCATGTCGCCGGCCTGACAGCGACGCCGCGGCCCGGTGCCCATCCGGGCTAGCGGTCAACCCGCCGCCAGCAGGGTCTGCGCCGCCGGGCGCGGGAAGGTGACGGTAATTCGCGTGCCCCGGCCGCGCGCGCTGTCGACGGCGATCCTGGCATCGTGCAGGTCTGCCAGCGCCTTGGTCAGCGGCAGGCCCAGCCCCGCGCCCTCGTAGCGGCGTTCCAGCCGGTTGTCGACCTGGCGGAAAGGCTGGAAAGCCACTTCAACATCTTCCGGATCCATGCCGATGCCGGTATCACCCACCGTGACCGATACGGCTTCGGGCACCGCGCTGGCGCTGAGCAGGATCGTGCCGCCTTTTTCCGTGAACTTGATGGCGTTGGACAGCAGGTTCAGGAAAATTTGGCGCAGTTTGGCGGCATCGGCGCGCAGCGACAGGTCGCCCTCCATCCCGTCCAGATGCAGGGCAAGCCCCGCTTCGGCACACTGTTCGCGCACCATCGCGACGCAATCGTCCAGCAGGTCGCGCATGTCGATATCGGCCAGCGCCAGGCTCATCTTGCCCGATTCACTCTTGGACAGGTCCAGAACATCATTGATCACCGCCAGCAGGTGGCGGCCGCTGCGCAGGATGTCGTGCGAATAGTCCAGATAGCGTTCATTGCCCAGCCCGCCGAAATACTGGCCTGAAATGATCTCCGAAAATCCGATGATGGCGTTCAGCGGCGTCCTGAGTTCGTGGCTCATGTTGGCCAGGAACCGGGTCTTGGAAGCGTTGGCGGCCTCGGCCTCCTGCTTGGCGCGGCGCAGGGTTTCCTCGCGTTCCTTGATCGCCGTGAAGTCGGACAGAAAGATGATCGAGCCGCCCTCGCTGGTGGCGCTGACAGTCATGCGCAGCCAGCGGCCGTCGGCCAGTTCCAGTTCGGCGTGGCCGGAGGAATCCAGGTCGCGACTGGGCGCCTGGGTTGCCGCAAGCTGGCGCTGGATCAGCGACAGGGCGGCATCGAAGGCCACGCCGGGCGTCAGAAGCTCGCGCACGGCCGGGAAGAAATCGCGCAGGGTGGAGTTGGCCATCACCACGCGGCCGTCGGCCGCCACCAGCATCACGCCTTCGCGGCTGGTCTCCAGCGCGTCCACCAGCCGGGTCTCGGCCGAGCGGCGCAAAGCCTGCTCACGGTCCATCATCCGGCGGATATTGTCCTGCATCACGGTCATCGACTTCAGCAGCGCGCCGGTCTCGTCTTCGCCGCCGGCGGGAATGGCTGTTTGAAGCTGGCCGGCCGCGATGCGATCGGCGACGCGGGCCGCCGCCGACAGGGGGCGGACGATTGCGTTCTTCAGATAGAATGTGATGGCCGTTGCCAGCAGCAGCGCCAGCACTGTTATGGCGACGCTGACATTCTTGTAGCGCGCGATGTTTGTGACGGCGATGCGTCGGCCGACGAAGCTGTGATCGGTGTTGAGCTCGATCAGCATGTCGAACTTGCCGTCTATCTGGCGGTCCAGACTTTCCAGAACCGCGATATCGCCTTTCGCCCGGGCGGCGCGCCAGCGCGCGACCAGGGGCCGGATGTCTTTGATGATTCTCTGCTCGTCCTGGGCCAGGCTGCGCTCGGCGGCCACATCCAGATCGGCGGTGAAGGTGTCGGCCAGCTCACCGATCTCTTCGGCGGCGACCCGCTTGTGAGCGCCGTCGGCATGTTCATAACGCTGCTCGGCGAGCTGCATCTCGGTGAAATCGGTATGGGCGGCGCGGGCGTAGGAAATCGCCATCAGGGGGCCGTCAAAAGTCGTGACCGCGATGTCGCCCGCCACCGACAGCACGCCATAGCCGGCAAGGCCGCTCGCGCCGATGATCAGGCTCATCGCCACAAAGGCGGCGAAAATCTTTGCGCCGATGGTCTTGCCGGTCAGTGTCATGGCCTGGTCCAGGCGGTGCCCGCCATCCTTGCCGAAATCTTGGGTGGACAGCGGTTTATTTGGGCTTAAGGATACCTGGCGCCGCTAGCGGACATGCACCATGAGCCGCATCTTGGGATGAATGTGACAGCGCACCTGGAAGGTCCCGCTCTGCGTAAAGGTTTCGGTAATCAGCTCGCCCGGGTTCTGCTCGTCGCTGTCGAAGTTGAAATCCGGGGAATCGACATAGATCTGATGGATGAACTCGTCATCGTTGGTGAAGGTCAGGCTTTCGCCCCGGCCGATGGTGACTTCGCCCGGATTGAAGCGGCGGCCTTTCTGCACAATGGTGTGGGCGGCGTCCGCGGCGAAAGCGGCCAGCGGGACCAGGAATACGGCGGCAAAGGCCAGATTTTTCATTCCGTCACAATCTCGTGCCGCATGCGCGCCCATGACCGTTCATCGGCCTGAGCAGGCCGCGCGCTCCGCGTGGCCGGCATCGCCCGGCCGACGACCGCCAGCCGGATGCACACGTCCCCGAAGCCCTGGGAATGATACTGGGGGCTTAAGATTAAGATCGGTTGAAGCCGCCTGCCCGGACGGGGGAATCAAGGGGAAAACCCATGTTTTCCGCGCAGTCTGACAGGGGTGGACAGGACCGGTGCAAAGTCCTATATCCCGCGTCCCTTTGCCGGTCCCGTGACGCGGGGTGGAGCAGCCCGGTAGCTCGTCAGGCTCATAACCTGAAGGTCACAGGTTCAAATCCTGTCCCCGCAACCATCCAAAAAACCCGGCCAGTTCTCTGGTCGGGTTTTTTGATATCCAGCCGGCAAACGAAAAGCGTCCAGCGCCGAGGACTTGTCCGGGCTGCAGGAGCAGCCCGTTCGGTGGGGCTGGCCGCCCCACCTCACCTCGTCAGGCTCATAACCTGAAGGTCACAGGTTCAAATCCTGTCCCCGCAACCATCAAGGTAAACGCCCCCGAAAGGGGGCGTTTGCATTTGGGCGGGTCCGCGGGCAGCGGTTTTTGCGGGAGTCCGGCCGGCGCGGAACCCAATGCCGGCCAGCCCTTGGGTGTTGTTTGGCAGGGCCGCGACGCTCACGCGTTCCCACATGGTCTCTTGCTGGCCAAAATTTATTTATTCTCGAGATTTGTCTAGTCCGGCACGACGTTGTCCGGCGCGGGCGACAAAACTGACGGCAATATCATGGGTTGCCCTGGTGCTTGAATATGCCGTCCTGCGATCGCGCTCCGGACTGCCATCATTGCGCGGTTGCCTTTACTATTCCCAGCGCCTCGTCATCCACCCGGCAATACGCCGCGCCGCAGCCAGGATAATCGCCGCCGGAATCAATATGCTGGAACGGCGCCCCGAGCCCTTTCCGGCAGCCGCCGGCGCGGAAGCCTTGATGCGGCTGCAAACAGACGGCTATGCGATGCTTCCCGACATGCTGCGGTCGAAGCAGATCGACGAGATCTTGGCTTATCTTGGCGACAAGCCGTTGCTGCTGCGAGATGGACGTTGCCTGGGACCCGATGAAGCGCAGTCGCAGGCCACGGTCGCCGATCTGCCACTGGATGCCGTACTGCAGTGTCCCCATGTACTGGCCATCGCCAACCACGCATTCCTGATCCAGCTGGCGATCGATTATCTGGGCTGCATGCCGACCATCTCGACCATTGGCATGCGCTGGTCGTTTCCCGGCGACGGGCCCAGTATCCAGACCCAGCATTTTCATCGCGATCCCGATGACTGGCGCTTTTTCAAGCTCTTCATCTATCTGAGCGATGTCGACCTTGAATCGGGGCCGCATCTTTATGTGAAGGGCACGCATTGCCATGCCGGAACCCTCCGGGCGCGCCGGTTCGAGCGGGCGGAACTGGAACGGCGCTACGGACGGGAAGCGATCGTCGCCCTGACCGGACCGCCCGGCACCAGCTTCATCGCCGATACCTACGGAATCCATGCCGGGCCGGTGCCGCTGTCCCGCCCGCGCCTGATGCTTGAGATAGGATATTCGATCCTGCCGGTGTATTCGCTCAGTTACCGCCCCCAGCGAATCGCGCAGGCATACGGTCTGAACCGGTATGTGA
Organism: Pseudomonadota bacterium; assembly: GCA_048498895.1. GTDB lineage: Bacteria > Pseudomonadota > Alphaproteobacteria > Micropepsales > Micropepsaceae > Rhizomicrobium. The sequence goes on along the minus strand of JBEHXB010000023.1, from coordinate 11,106 downwards.
ACAGGCTGTTGGTGCACTGACCGGCGAACCCGGGTTCCCCGTCCGGCCCACCGGGCGGCCAGAACGTCCGGAAATCCGCGTCTTTGGCCGAAAATGGGCGGAATCCCGGGCAGAGCTACTTTGATACGCTTTCCCGATTGCTGCGGAGTTTGGCCGCCGGTATAACCCCGGCCCTCAAGGCGGGTTTTACCTCTGGACTGCCGCCCGCCCCGCGTCGAAGGGAGTGCGCATGGGTACCCAAATCCCGGCTGACTATCGGCCGTCGGAAAATGAGCCCTTTATGAATGAGCGTCAGCGCGAATATTTCCGGCGCAAGCTCAATCAGTGGAAAGAAGAAATCCTCAAGGAAAGCCGGGAAACCATCCAGAATTTGCAGGCGGAAACCGTGCCGCATGCCGACCTGGCGGACCGTGCCTCGACCGAGGCCGAGCGCCAGCTGGAACTGAGAACCCGGGACCGCCAGCGCAAACTGATCGCCAAGATCGATTCCGCCCTGCGCCGCATCGAGGACGGCTCCTATGGCTTCTGCGAGGAAACCGGCGAGCCCATCTCGCTCAAGCGGCTGGATGCGCGCCCCATCGCGACACTGTCGATCGAGGCACAGGAGCGCCACGAACGGCGCGAAAAGGTCTACCGGGACGACTAAAGGCCTATCGGGAACGATTGATCCGAATCGAAAGGCCGGCGAATCGCCGGCCTTTCTTTTTTGGACTCCAGGGCCAGGGTTCGACTACCAGGGCATCAGGACGTCGAACACCTGGCTGCCATAGCGCGGCTGCTGGACGTCTGTAACCTGGCCGCGGCCACCATAGGAGATGCGGGCCTCGGCGATCTGGGCCAGGTTGACGGTGTTGTCCTGGGTGATGTCCTCGCGGCGCACGATGCCCGACACACGCATGTCGCGCAGTTCGTTGTTCACCCGCACTTCCTGATGGCCGTCGATCACCAGATTGCCATTGGGCAGCACCTGGGCGACCAGTGCCGCCAGTGTCAGGTTGATGGCCTCGGAGCGGTTGATCGCGCCGGTGCCGGTGTTCGACATGTCGGAGCCCATTTTCACCAGGCTGGTGGGGTCGACACTGCTGGGCAGCGCATTCTCAAGCCCGAAAAAATTCGTCAGGTTGGCATTGTCCGAATTGGAGCGCCCGCGAGTCGAGGTATTCGACATCTTCGCCGCGTCGGCGATGTTGACATTCACGGTGATCACGTCACCCACATGACTGGCGCGCGGATCGTGGAAGAAGGAGTGCGCGTCCGGCTGCCACAGCGAATTGTCGACATGACGTATGGGCTGGGGTGCCGGGATGGCGGCCACGATCTGGCGGCCGGCCGGGTTGTCGATCGCGGTCAACTTCGGCGGCTGGCCGATATTCTCCAGCCGGTCCATGGCGCTGCAGCCGGAAAGGACAGTGCCGGCCAGGACGGAAACGAGCGCGGCGGCAAATCTGGCGGAATGGTTACGCATGGCAAAGTCCTATCGGCTGGCGGTGCGGGTTGGGCTGCTGATGACACCGCCATCGGCGCGCACGGTTCCCGGCGCGGTGACGGTGGCGGATATCATCCGATACGAGGCGGGATTCTGGATGGTCACGGTGTCGCCGACGCCGCCTTCGCTCATGGCCCGGCCGGTGGCGGTGACTTCCACGCCCGGCGCGCTGAACGTCATCGTGACCACCTGACCCTTGTTGACCACGATGGGACGACGCACGTCGGTGCCGCGCAGCGCCTGGCCGGCGCCTAGGACGCGGCGGGCCTGCATGCCCTTGACCTCGTCCATCGAGGTGGCCACGCCCGACATCAGGCCATTGCCGTCGACCGTGGCATAGGTCAGATCGTTCTCGCCGATCACGTCGCCGCGGGCGATGTCGTGCGTCGGCACCACGATGCGGACCGTGGCGGCGAAGGCGCCCGTCGCAACCAAAAGCGCGGCCGGCAGCGCGCAACAGAACGTCAGGGTGATGAGGAATTTGCGCATCATGGTTTAAGACCCGAGCCTTGAGGCATCCTGCAGCATCTGGTCGGCTGCAGAGATTACCTTGGAGTTCATTTCATAGGCTCGCTGGGCGGTGATCAGCGCCGTGATCTCGTCCACCGAGTTGACGTTGGAGGTTTCCAGGAAGCCCTGCTGGATGGTGCCGTAGCCGGTCGAGCCGGGAACGCCCGCCTGGGGGCTGCCCGATCCGGGCGTCTCCAGATAGAGGTTGCTGCCCAGCGCCTGCAGCCCCGCTTCGTTGGGAAAGCGCGTCAGTTCCAGCTGGCCCACTGTCTGGGGCGTGGAATTTCCCGCGATGGTGCAATTGACCTGGCCCTGGGCGTTGATGGACACAGACAGCGTGTTCTGCGGGATGGCAATGCCGGGCTGGATGATCAGACCGTCCTGGGTGACCAGCTGGCCCTGCGGCGACAGCGAGAAGTTGCCCGAGCGGGTATAGGCGTCGGTGCCGTCTGCCTGCTGCACCCGGAAGAAGCCCGGGCCCTGGATGGCAACGTCATACGGGTTGCCCGTCGATTTCAGGTCGCCCTGGGTTGTGATGCGATAGACCGCCGCCGTGCGCACGCCCGCGCCCAGCTGGATGCCGTTGGGCGCATAGGTGCCCTGGTCGGATGTCTGCGATCCGGGGGTCTGGATGTTCTGGTAGAGCAGGTCTTGAAATTCGGCGCGCTGCTGCTTGAAGGCCGTGGTGTTCATGTTCGCCAGGTTGTTGGCGATGACTTCCACATTGGTCTGCTGGGCCAACATGCCGGTCGAGGCGATGGAAAGGGCTCTCATGGTTCAGATCTCCTAGGACGGCATGGCGCCGAGCTTCTCGACGGCTTGCCGTTTCATGTCCTGTTCACTCTTGGAAAGGGTCGCGGTCGCCTCGTAGGCGCGCATGACCTCGATCATGTGGCTGATTTCGAGCACCGGCTGCACGTTGGAGCTTTCCAGCGTGCCCTGGCGGATATCGATCACCGCCGGTGTCTGGGCGGCCTGCGTGGTGGAATAGAGGTTGGCGCCCTGCTTCACCATCGCGTATTCGTCGGCGAAGTCGACAACGCGCACCTTGGCGAGCTGGCCGGTACGGCCCGAGACGGTGCCGTCGGGCGCGATGCGGATGTCGCCGTCGTCCGGGGTGATGGTAATTGCGCCGCCGTCGCCTTGCAGCACATAGCCGCTGGAATTGACGATCTGGCCGGCGGCGTCCAGCGAGAAATGGCCGTCGCGGGTATAGCGCAGGCCTTGGGGCGTCTGCACCGCGAAGTAACCCTTGCCGTTGATGGCCAGGTCGAAGGGGGCGCCGGTCTGGTTCATCTGGCCCTGGGCGGTATCGCGCAAGGTGCCCGCGTCCTTGACGAAGCTCAGCATCTGGGTGCCCATCTCGCCTTCGGCGGGCCGCATCCGCGAGACATATTCTTCGAAGGCAGAAGCTTCGCGCTTGAACCCCGGCGTGGAGGCGTTGGCGATATTGTTGGCAATCACATCGATCGCCCGATAGGCAGCGAGCTGATGCGAAAGACTAACGAGAAGTGAATTATCCATTGCGCACCTGTGCAGATCCTTCTGATCCGTGCCAGGACAGGTGCAGCCGCCGTGCCAGCTCCGGGCGCCGCGATTTTGCTGGATTTTCGCGAGGCGGCCTGCCGCGCGCGGAAATTCTTGCCGGGCGAAAGCGGCCGGCCCGGCAATTTGAACCACTCCTTAACCACGTTTGCGCAAGTCTCGCCGTCGAAATCGAGAGATGCTGGCGATGGCGAGTAAGCAGGAAGCCCCCGAGGCGAAGGACGGCGAGGATGCCGGCGCCGAGGGTGCGGGCGAAGCCCCCAAGGGCCTGAAGAAATTCCTGTCCAAGAAGATGTTGATGATCATCGTGCCGGCACTTGTTCTTGTACTGGGTGGCGGCGGCGCCGGGGCCTACTTCTTTTTTGCGGGCGGCGACCATTCCAAGCAGGGCGCTCAAGCCGAGGAAGCCCCCATCACCCCGCCCAAGGTCGCTTTCAGCGACATGCAGGACATTCTGGTCAACATCCAGTCAAGCGACGGCACCCCCGCCTATCTGAAGCTGTCGGTATCGCTGGAACTTGACGATGAGGAGCACAAGGCGGCGATCCAGCCCCTGATGCCGCGCATCACCGACCAATTCCAGGCCTATCTGCGCGAACTCAGGCTGGACGACCTGAAAGGTTCGGCCGGCGTGCTGCGCCTGAAGGAAGAGCTGCTGCGCCGCGTGAACGTGGCGGCCGCGCCCTATCATGTGCGCGACGTGCTGCTCAAGGAAATGATCGTCCAATAGCCCTTTGGGCCAACAGACCTTTCGGGACAGAACCATGGCCGACGAGATCCAACAGACCGAAGCCGAAACCGCGGCCGCCGACCCGGCAGGTGCCGAGCGCGTGCTGAACCAGGAGGAAATCGATTCCCTTCTGGGCTTCGACGTCAGCAATGAGCAGATGCAGGACAAGTCCGGCGTCCGCGCCATCATCAATTCGGCGCTGGTCAGCTATGAACGCCTGCCGATGCTGGAAATCGTCTTCGACCGCCTGGTGCGGCTGATGACGACCTCGCTGCGCAATTTCACCAGCGACAATGTCGAGGTGAGCCTGGACTCCATCACTTCGATCCGGTTCGGCGATTACCTGAATTCCATTCCCCTGCCCGCCATCCTGGCGGTGTTCCACGCCGAGGAACTCGACAATTACGGCCTGTTCACCGTGGATTCCAATCTGATCTACTCCATCGTCGACGTGCTGCTGGGGGGGCGGCGCGGTTCTTCCGCCATGCGCATCGAGGGCCGGCCCTACACCACCATCGAGCGCACGCTGGTCCAGCGCATGATCGAAGTGATCATGCAGGACATGCGCGCCGCCTTCGAACCATTGGCGCCCGTCGATTTCACCCTGGACCGCCTGGAGACCAATCCGCGGTTTGCGGCCATCGCTCGCCCGGCCAACGCCGCCATCCTGGTCAAATTGCGCATCGACATGGAGGACCGCGGCGGACGCACCGAACTTCTTTTGCCCTATGCCACGCTGGAGCCGATCCGCAAGCTCCTGCTGCAGCAGTTCATGGGCGAGAAGTTCGGCCGCGATTCCATCTGGGAAAGCCACCTGGCCACCGAACTGTGGTCCACCAGGATCGATATCGAGGCGATCCTGGACGAGCAGACCATGCCGCTGCACAAGGTCATGAACCTGGAGGTCGGCCAGACCCTGATGCTGGGTGCCAGTCCGGATTCCCGGGTCGAGCTGCGCTGCCGCGGCGTGCCGTTGCTGACGGGCCGCATGGGCCGGGTCAACTCAAATGTCGCCGTGCGGGTCGATGACGCCATCGAGCGCACTGACGCGTCGCGTGCCCTGTGAGCGCGCGCCTTAACACCAACAGGAGGGTCGATCCATGATCGCCAATTTCCTTTCAAACCTGGGCCCGGTCTTCTTCCTGGAGCTGGCGCTGGATCTTCTGCTGGTCTTTACCCTGGTCTACTGCATCGTGCTGGAACGGCGGCTGGCCACCGTGCGCAAGGGCCAGGAAGGCCTGGCGCGCACGATCGGCGAACTGAACATGGCGATCGCCGGGGCAGGCGCATCCCTGCGCGCGCTGAAGGCGGCAGCCGGCGAAGCCGCCGCCACCCTGGATGAGCGGCTGAAGCGCGCCCGCCTGCATATCGATGAATTGTCGGTGCTGACCGCATCGGGCGAACGCATTGCCCAACGTATGGAATGCGCTGCGACGCAGCGCGGGGGTCTGGAATGCGCTACGACGCAGCGCGGGGGCATGGAAAGCGCCATCACGGGCAGCCGCGCCGTCCGCCCCGCGTCCGCCGACATGGCGTTGCCGTCGACCAGCATCCTGAGCCGCCTGGAAAGGTCTGCGCAATGAACTCCGAACCAGCCCGGGCCGCGCCGGCCCAGGAGCCCGCCACGGCCGTCGCAACCACCGGCGCGCCCGCGCGCCGGAAGGGGAAGCGATGGATCAGGCTGTTGCCCACCGTGGTGATCCTGGGCGGCGCGCTTATGGTGCTGAAGACGTCCGACCTCGTGCATGCCGCCTATGCGGCAGCCGACAAGGCCGACGCAACGCCGGACAACACCGACCTCACCGGCGCGCCCAAACCGTCCAATCCCGATTATGCCGGCGCCGGCGAGGACGCCTCTGCCAGTGCCGCCGAAGTGGATGTGATGTCCAGCATGGCAAAGCGGCGCCGCGAACTGGATGGACGCCAGAGCCAGCTCGATACCCAGGCCAGGATTCTGGCCGCCGCCGAACAGCGGGTGGACGCCAAGATCGCCCAGTTGAAGCAGCTTCAGGCCCAGATCACCGCACTTCTGGGACAGCGCGACGAGGCCCAGAAGGCCCAGATCGCCGCCCTGGTGAAGACCTATTCCAGCATGAAGCCCAAGGATGCCGCACGCATCTTCAACAGCCTGCCTGACGAGGTACTGGTGCCGGTGGCCCAGCAGATGAAATCGGACGTGCTGGGGACCGTGCTGGCCAACATGAATGCCGACACCGCCCAGAGGCTGACGGTAAAGCTCGCCAACAAGCTGGCTTTGCCGGAAACCGCCGATGCGCCCGCACCGGTCCAGACCGCGCAGGCGGCTCCCGCTCCCGGTGTTGTGGCGCCGGCCGCACCGGCGCCGGCCAAGGCGGCCCAGCCGGCGCAAAAGTCCGGCGGGTGATTCTTCGTAGTTAACCGAGGGTTAATGCCGCCTCGCGATAGTCGCCACCAACAAGGCAAGTGCAGGGGAAAGTCCGTGACCGGTTTGGCTTCCAGGATGGCTGCGGCGGTGGCGCTGTGCGTCCTGCTCGTGCCGCTTGGCGCCCACGCCGACAGCGTGTCCGGCCAGATGCGCGGTGGCTATGGCCGGCTGTCCTTCACCCTTTCCAATGGCGCCAAGGTCAGTGCCGTCACCAGCGGCGGGGTGCTGGCGATTTCCTTCGGGACAAAAACCGATATCAGCCCCGCAGCGGTCAGCGCCGCCATGCCCGGCGTTCTGTCCGCGGGGCGCGCCGACGCCGACGGCAAGACGCTGCGCTTCGCGCTCGTCCAGCCGGTGCGGTTGCATGTCAGCCAGCAGGGCAGCCAGGCCGTGGTCGACCTGGCGCCAACCAACTTCAACGGAGTGATGCCCGACCTGCCGCCGCCCGCCAGGCCGGTGGTGAAACCCATCGATCCCGCCAGCCTGCCGAAAGTGAAATTGCGCACCGGCACCTATCCCCATTTTACCCGCCTGGTGTTCGACTGGCAGAAGAAGGTCGCCTATTCGGTATTTCCCGGCGCTGGGAAAATGACCATCCGCTTTGCGGCGCCTGTACGGATGGATCTTTCGGTGATCGCCCGCTTCACACCGCCCTGGGTGAAAAATGCCGCCTGGCGGATTGAAGGCAACGCCACCCTGGTCGAGTTCGAGACCGATTCCGATTCCGGCTATCACGACTTCAGGGATGGCAGCCATATCGTGCTGGATGTGCTGGCGCCCAAGACCGACGGCGGCGCCTATACGCCGCCCGGCATTGCACGGCCCGGCGTAACGGCGATGAAGCCGCCCGCAAAGGGCGTGACCGCCGCCCAGGCCCAGGCGATCGCGGCGGCCGCGGCCAAGCTCGATCCGGGCAAGCCCGCCAAGGCAGCAAGTGGGCAAGACGAGAAGAAAGAAGCCAAGGCGGACGACAAGGCGGCGCCGAAGCCTGATGACCAGAAAGTTGTGAAAGAAGCCGCCGCCGAGCCCGCGCGGAATTTCGCCGACGGCCAGCGTACCAGGGACGGCGTGCTGATCACCTTCCATGGTGCGGGATCTCGCGCCAACGCAGTCTTCGTGCGGGGCCTGACCGCCTGGATCGTACTGGGTGACACGCCGGGGTTCGATGTCGCCGAGCTGCAGAAGTCTCTGGGCGATTACGCGCTGCAGGTGCAGGCCGTCTCCAGCCAGGGCCTTTCCATCCTGCGCCTGACATTGAAGGCGCCGGCCGATATCGCGGCCACCACTGACCGCGACGACCTGAAAGTGGCTATCGGCGCCAAGGTCGCGGGCACCGCCCAGCCGGTTGGGCTGGCCCGCAACCAGAGCGATCCCAGCCGCCAGTCACTGTCCACGCTGATCCCGGCTGCGACCCATGCCTATGCCGTACCCGATCCGGCAACCGGCGATGTGTTGACCATCGTGCCCGCCGCGGCCGGGCGTGCGGTGCCGGAAAAGCGCGTCTTTGTCGATTTCGCGCTGCTTCCCAGCGCCTCGGGGCTGGTGATCACCCCGTTCGCCGACGATCTTCAAATCAGGGCCGAGCAATCGCGCGTCACCATCGCCCGGCCCGGCGGTCTTTCGCTGACACCGCCGCAGCTGCCCCTGGCCCAGACGCCGGCCGCCCTGGCGCGCTACGGCGAAGGCCCCAGCTTCCTGGATTTCAAGACCTGGGGGGCGCTCAAGGCCGGCAGCTTTCTCGCCACCGAGCGTCTGCTCAACGAGCGCATCGCCCACCAGCCCACGCCCGGAGCCAGCGGCGCGCGGCTGGAGCTGGCGCGCTTTTACCTGGCGCACCGTTTCGCGCCCGAGGCACTGGGCCTGATCGATCTGGTGCAGAGCCATGACCCCGCCCTGATCGGTGATGCCCAGCTGACCACCATGCGGGCGGCCGCCCAATACATGATGGGCCGGTACCGCGAGGCGCATAACACCCTGGCCGGGCCCGGCTTCGACAGCGTGCGCCACGCCGCTTTCTGGCGCGGCCTGATCGAGGCGGGGATGGAGGACTGGAAGGCGGCGCACGAGCATCTGGAACAGGCCGATCCCGTGCTCAATCGCTATCCCGCCTACTGGCAGGCCGAAGCGCGCCTGGCCGACGCCGACGCCGCATTGGGGCTGGGGCGGCTTGACCTGGCGGATTCGGCGCTGCTGCGTCTTCCAAAGACCCTGACAGCTGAGCAGGCGACGGCCAAGGAGCTGGCCGAAGCCCGGTTGATGGCGGCGGAGAACCGCTATCACGACGCAGCCTCGCTGTTCGCCGCCGTGGCGCGCGGCGGCGATGAGAAGCTGGCGGCGGCGGCGATCTTCCACCAGACCAATGCGGCGCTGGGAGCGGGCGCGATCAGCGTGCCTCAGGCGATCGACGCGCTCGAACGGCTGCGTTTCCGCTGGCGCGGCGACATGCTGGAACTCAACACCCTGCGCAAGCTGGCCTCGCTCTATTTCGGCAGGAACCAGTGGCGCGATGGGCTGCGGGTGCTGCGCGTTGCCACCCGGAATTTTCCCGGCCAGGACGCCGCGCGCGTCGCTCAGGACGACATGCGCGCTGCTTTTATCAAACTGTTCCTGAAGGGCGGCGCCGACAAGATGAAGCCGGTCGATGCGCTGGCACTGTTTTATGACAATCTGGACCTGACCCCGATCGGGCCTGACGGTGACGAGATGATACGGCGCATCTCCGACCGGCTGGTGGCGGTGGATCTTCTGGCGCCCGCCGCCAATCTCCTCGCCTATCAGGTGAACAAGCGTCTGGACGGCGTGGCCAGGGCGCAGGTCTCCACGCGGCTGGCCAGCATCTATCTGATGGACCACAAGCCGGACGCGGCGGTGAAGGCAATCCGCGATTCCGACATCACCGGCCTTCCCGCCGATGAAATGCAGGCGCGCCTGCTGCTGGAAGCGCGCGCCTTTGCGGGCCTCAAGCAATGGGACAACGCACTGGACCTGATCGCGTTGGACGATTCGCCGCAATCGCAGCGGCTGCGGGCCGACATCTATTGGGAAAGCGGCAACTGGGCGATGGCCGGCCAGAAGGCGGAGGCGCTGCTGGATGCGCGCTGGAGCGATCCGGCGCCCCTCGATCCCCAGGAGCGCACCGAGGTGTTGCGCGCGGCGGTGGCCTATTCACTGGCGGCCGACCAGCAAAGCCTGGCGCGGCTGAGCGAGCATTTCTCGGACAAGATGAAGTCGACGCCCGATGCCAGCCTGTTCGCGGTGCTGTCGGCACCGCTGGAAACCCATGGCCTGGCCTTCCGCGACGCGGCCGCGAAAATCGCGGGCATCGACACGCTGCAATCCTTCATGAAGGATTTCAACAGGCGCTATGCCGAGCAGCCGCGGAGCTGACGGCGGAACGCTAGAGCTTTTTGTCCAGCCAGGACAGCGCGCGGGTGGCAAGCGCGTCCCAGCCCGGCTCGCCGATCAGCCAGTGGCCCATGCCCGGCAGAACCTCGTTGGTGGCGCGATCCTTGTAGAGCGCGGCAATTCGCATCACCGTGGTGGGCGGGTTGATGCGGTCGTCCGAACCGGTGAGGAACAGCAGCGGACATTGGATCTTGTCGTGATCCACTTCGCTGGCGCGGTTCATGTCCAGACCCCAGTTCAAGATTTCGAAGGTGGCGCGGCCCGACTCGCCGGTGAAGCGACGGAAGACCTCGTCGCGCAATTCGCGCGGCAATTTGTCGATGGAATGCGCCAGCGCCACGTCGCGGCTGGGCTCCAGCACCTGGTTCCAGTAGCCGGGATTGAGATGCAGCGCCTGGGCGGCGCCGATCTCGAACAGCGTGGAGGGAGGCACGCCCCAGGGCGCGCTGGGCGCCAGCAGGATCAGCGCGCGCGCGGGCCGGCGCGCCGCCAGCATCTGCGCCAGCAGCCCGCCCATGGAATGCCCCACCAGCACGGGCGGCTCGTCAAGGGCGGCAATTTCCTCTTCCAGGTCGGCGGCAAAATCGGCCAGGCCCGTGGTGCCCAGCGCCGGCGGCGACGGGACATGATCGTGAAAGCGCAGACAGGGCGCATGAACGGTGTAACCCGCCTGCTCGAACCGGCCTTTAAGCCCGTCCATCGACCATGGGCCGCAAAAGGCGCCGTGAATCATCAACACCGGGGGCTTTTGGGCGGCATTCATGCAGGGTCTCGGAAAGCGGTGATCGCCGCACGGCACGCATCGCGCCCGGACCACGTGCGACAACCGCCGCGGCAGTCAAAGGGGAGCCTCACAGTAGTCCCCTGAAAGCGGAAATTACCGCGCGATAGGTATCCCGCTTGAAGGGCACGATAAGCGCGGGCAGGTCTTCCATGCCCACCCACTGAAAGGCGGAGAATTCCGGCTCATGCGCCGTCAGGTTGATGTCGGCATCGCTGCCGGTGAAGTGCAGCGCGAACCACTTC
>JBEHXB010000022.1:0-15401 GCA_048498895.1 Pseudomonadota bacterium | reverse complement strand
CCGCAATCGGCGATGGTGGCGCTGTTGGCCATGTTGATGGTCTTGGAGATCGCGCCGGAGATGAAGGGTTGCACCGCCGCCATCATGCGGATGTGGCTTTCCACGCTCAGCGCCCGTTTGCCGATGCGGCCGCACGGATTGGCGCAGTCGAACACCGGCAGGTGCCGTTCCTTCAGGAACGGTGCGCCTTCCAGGGTCATGGCGCCGCAGACGTGCAGGTTGGCGGCGTCGATGTCGGCCTTGGCGAAGCCCAGCGCCTTGAGCATGTCGAAATCGGGCGCGTCCAGGGTGGCGGAGTCGAATTTCAGCACCTCGGTGCAGAACTGGGTGCCCAGCGTCCATCTGTTGAACACGAAACGAATGTCGAAGGCCGACTCCAGCGCCGCCTCGATGGCACCGATTTCCGGATCGCCGAACCCCTTGGCGCGCAGCGCGTCGTAGTTGATCTTGCCGCGATAGTCCTCCAGCGTGCCATGGCCGACGGCATAGGCGACGATGGCGTCGATCTCCGCCTGGCCATAACCCAGCGAGGCCAGCGCCTCGGGCACGCAACGGTTGATGATCTTGAAATAGCCGCCGCCTGCCAGGGTCTTGAACTTGACCAGCGCGAAGTCCGGTTCCACGCCCGTGGTGTCGCAGTCCATGACCAGGCCGATGGTGCCGGTGGGGGCGATCACGGTGGCCTGGGCATTGCGGAAGCCGAATTCCTTGCCCATCGACAGTGCATCGTCCCAGACGCGTCCCGCGGCCTCGGCCAGCGCCCTGCCGGAGAGAAGCTCGTCGGGGATCGCTTCCAGGTCCAGCGGCACGGGCGGCGTCGACAGATTCTCGTAGCCCGCCGTCTCGCCACGGGCGGCGCGGGCATGGTTGCGGATCACCCGCAGCATCGCGTCGCTGTTGGCGGCATATTCGGGGAACGCGCCCAGCTCGCCCGCCATCTCGGCGCTGGCGGAATAGGCGGCGCCCGTCATCAGTGCGCTGATCGCGCCCGCAATGGCGCGGCCCTCGCGGCTGTCATAGGGGATGCCCGCGCTCATCAGCAGGCCGCCGAGATTGGCGAACCCCAGGCCCAGGGTGCGGTAGTCATAGGAGAGCTGGGCAATCTCCTTGGAGGGGAACTGGGCCATCATCACCGAGATTTCCAGCACGATGGTCCAGAGCCGCACCGCATGTTCGAAGGCCGGCACGTCGAACGAACTATTTTGATGGCCTACCGCTGCGCTGCTTGAGGCCGGGCCGGCCTTGCGGAAGGCCATCAGGTTCAGCGACGCCAGGTTGCAGGCGGTATCGTCCAGGAACATGTATTCGCTGCACGGATTGGAGGCGCGGATCTCGCCGCCCGCCGGGCAGGTGTGCCAGTCGTTGATGGTGCTGTGGAACTGGATGCCCGGATCGGCGCAGGCCCAGGCGGCATGGGAAATCTTCTGCCACAGCTCGCGCGCCTTGACGGTTCTGGCCACGGTGCCGGTGCCGCGCCAGGTCAGGTTCCAGTCGGCGTCATCCTTGACCGCCTGCAGGAAGGCATCGGTGACGCGCACCGAATTGTTGGAATTCTGGCCCGAGACCGAGGCATAGGCATCGCTGTCCCAGTCGGTGTCATAGGTCCTGAATTCAATGTCCTTGAAGCCCTGGCGCGCGAAGCTGATCACCCGCTCGATGTAATTGTCGGGGATCATCGATTTGCGCGCGGCGCGGATCTCGCGGCGCAGGGCCGGGTTCTTGGCCGGATCGAAACAGTCTCCGCCCGAACCCTCGCAGTTCACGCAGGCCTTCAGCACTGCCTTCAGGTGCCGTTCGGCCAGCCGGGAGCCGGCCACCATGGCGGCGACCTTCTGCTCCTCGATCACTTTCCATTCGATGAAGTCCTCGATGTCGGGATGATCGATGTCGACGATCACCATCTTGGCGGCGCGCCGCGTGGTGCCGCCCGACTTGATGGCGCCGGCGGCGCGGTCGCCGATTTTCAGAAAGCTCATCAGGCAGGAGGATTTGCCGCCGCCAGAGAGATGCTCGTCCTGCCCGCGCAGGGACGAGAAGTTGGTGCCGGTGCCCGAGCCGTATTTGAAAAGCCGCGCCTCGCGCGTCCAAAGGTCCATGATGCCGCCATCATTGACCAGGTCGTCCTTGACCGACTGGATGAAGCAGGCATGCGGCTGGGGATGCTCGTAGGCCGAGCCGGAGCGCGTCAGCCGTCCGGTCTTGTGATCGACGTAATAATGTCCCTGGCTGGGGCCGTCGATGCCGTAAGCCCAGTGAAGGCCCGTGTTGAACCATTGCGGACTGTTGGGGGCGCATTTCTGCGTCGCCAGCATGTGGCAGAGCTCGTCGTGGAAGGCCTGGGCGTCGGTTTCGGAATCGAAATAGCCGCCCTTCCAGCCCCAATAGGTCCAGGTCCCGGCCAGGCGATCGAACACCTGCCTGGCGGACCGCTCCGCGCCGGTGTCGGCGCTGGCGGCTTCCCGGCGCCACAGGAAGCTGGGTACGCCGTCCTCGGGCACGGGGCTGAGCACCTTGGGCACGCCGGCCTTGCGGAAATATTTCTGGGCCAGCACGTCGGCCGCCACCTGGCTCCAGCTCTCGGGAACCTCGATGCCGTCCTGGGCAAAAACCACGGAGCCGTCGGGATTGCGGATCTCGCTGGAGGTGCTGCGGAAGGCGATCCCCTCGTAAGGCGAATGACCCTCGAGCGTGAATTGACGATGAATACGCATGGCTATGACCCCGGCATTTGATGGACGGCCCCCGGTTCTCCCCTGCAGCCATTTGGGGACAAAGTTCCGCCCGCAAGGATGCAACTCCCTGCGGCGGATTTCATCGGTCCGCCAGATTTGGTGGTTACAGGAGGTAACCGGCGCTAAGTATGGACACGGCGGAAAGGCGGGCGCAAGCGCATAGTGGTTAAGGACCTCTTAACCCCAACATGTTGTGACGCGCGCGCCGGCCAAAAAGCCGCGAGTCAAGCGGGTGAGGTCTTAAGGCGCCGAAATATTTTTTGGGGGGCCTTTGATCACAGCTTCGCGCGCGCCTTTGGACGGATTGTGGACAGATGAAAAAGGGATGCACGCATTTCGCGCCATTGGCTTTAGCCGGCCCCAATCCCTATAGTCATGGCGAATCCCGGACGCTTGCCATGCCTTTTTTCAAGATGATCTTTTCCTGGTGGAATACCGCGACCTGGGGCACCTGGTTGACCACCTGGCTCAGCGGTACGCCGGTCGGCACCGATGCCTTCGGCAATCGCTATTACCAGAACAAGGACGGCTCGCGGCGCTGGGTGATCTATAATGGGACCGTGGAGGCCAGCCGGGTGCCGCCGGACTGGCACGGCTGGCTGCATCATACCTATGGCGAGCCGCCGACCAGCGCGCCGCTCAAGGCCAGGAAGTACGAAACGCCCCACCAGCCGAACCTGACCGGAACCGACGGCGCCTATCGCCCCGGCGGCAGCCTTGCCGGCAGCGGCACGCGGCCGCCCGCAACAGGCGACTACCAGGCCTGGAAGCCCGAATAATACGCCATGTCCTCGGCAGCACGGGCCATGCGGCAAAACAATTTCACCGAGACCCTTGTGGGCCTGGCGGTCGTCATCCTGGCCGTGGGCATCGCGGCACTGGTCTATCTGCGCGACGGCGGCAGCGCCGCTTCCGGGTATGAACTGAATGCCCGCCTGCCCAAGGTGGATGGGCTGGGCGTGGGCACCGAAGTGCGCCTCTCGGGCATCAAGGTGGGCACCGTGACCGATCTCGAGCTGGATCCGCGCAACTATCTGGTCACGGTCCACATGAACATCGACAGCAGCGTGAAGGTGCCCGCGGACTCCTCGATCCTGGTGACTTCGCCGACATTGCTGGGGTCGTCCTATCTGTCGATCAATCCGGGCGGCGACGACAAGATGCTGTCGGCGGGCGCCTATTTCGAGAATGTCCAGGGCTCGATCGACCTGATGAACCTGATCGGCCGTTTCGCGACCGGCGCGCCCACGTCCAATCAGCCACCGCCGCCCAGGCAGCAGCACGCGCCGCAGGATCTGGGGGCCGGGCCATGATGTGGCTGCGCACCGGCCTGGCGGGCATCGCGCTCCTGGCCGGCGCGGGCGTGGCGCTGGGGCAGGACGCGCGGGTGGCATTGGCCCCCGTGACCCGCACCGCCACACCGGCATCGCCCGACGCCGACGCTGCACCCAAGCAGTCCGGCCAGACCGTGCTGATGATGCGCGGCCTGGACAAGATCACCGGCCGGCCCACCGACATCACCGCGCCCATCGGCAAGCCGGTGGAGTTCGCCACCCTGACCATCACGGCGCGCTACTGCTATTCGACACCGCCCAGCGAGACTCCCGAGACAGCCGCCTTTGTGCAGATCGACGATCATCGTCCCGACCAGCCGGCCCGGCGCATCTTTTCGGGCTGGATGTACGCTTCCAGCCCCGGCCTGAACGCGCTTCAGCATCCGCTTTATGACGTCTGGGTGATCACCTGCCGCGGCTCCAGCGCGCCGCAGGCCGTGGTTTCGTCCGCCGCGCCGGCAGAGGTGGCCTCGCCCGATGCTGCCGACAAGGATGACAAGGTCGAGGAATTGCCGCCCGACGCGGGCCGCTAATCCGGCGTGCCGGGCCAGGTCCCCTGGCGGCGCAACGCATCCTGCAACAGCCGCAAATAATGGGCGCGGGCGATTTCGATGGCGCCGAAGCGGGTCAGGTGGCTGGTGATGAACTGGGTGTCCAGCAGCACATAGCCGCCACGTCGGAGCATCTGCACCAGATGCACCAGCGCGACCTTGCTGGCGTCAGTGCGGCGCGAGAACATGCTCTCGCCAAAAAAGGCTCCGCCCAGCGCGACACCGTAAAGTCCGCCCGCCAGCTCGCCGTCCCGCCAGCATTCCACCGTATGGGCATGGCCGCTGGCGTGCAGCGAGCCATAGAGGCGCAATATCTCGTCGTTGATCCAGCTTTCCTCGCGCCCCGGCGCCGGCGCCCCGCAGGCGCGTATCACCTCGTCGAACGCGGTGTCGCTGGTTATCGTGAAGGGCGCGCCGCGCATGGTCCGCGCCAGCCGGCGCGGCACATGGAACTCGTTCAGCGGAATGATGCCCCGCCGTTCCGGCGAAACCCAGTAGAGCGTGGGATCGTCGCGCCGCTCCGCCATCGGGAAAAGACCCTCGGCATAGGCGCGCAGGAGAAGATCCGGCGTGAGTTTCGGCCCGTGCATGGGGGGACAATAGCGCGCGGCCCAGGGGCCGTCGCGCGCAATTTCTGCGAGCAGGACATCGATCAATTCGCTGCTGCAGTGCAGCGTTTTGTTGGCGATCCGCCCGCTTCAGCCAGGTGGAGGATCCACCGGACCCTCCGCGTTGCCTGGCCTTACGGCTTATTTCCTGTTGATGGCGAATGCGCCCGGCCCCGCCGCGGCCAGGTAGAGGAAGATGAAGCAGAAAAGGATGGCGCCGTCGCCGCCGTTCATGGCGGGATAGATGCCGTGCTGGAAATGGACAAGGAAATAGGCGAACGCCATTTCACCCGAAGCGACGAAAGCGGCGATACGGCTGTAGGCGCCCAGCGGGATCAGAATGCCCGCGACCACCTCTATGATGCCGGCCGCCATCATCATCGGCGACAGGTGGCCCGAGCCCATCGGCGCGGGAAAGCCGACGATCTTCATCAGGCCGTGTTCAAGAAACAGAAGGCCCGCAACGATGCGGGTAATACCCAGAATCTGGGACGCGTACCTGTCCAGAAAACCCATGCAATTCCTCCCAGCGGTTCGAACGCGGGAGGAGCTTAGCCCATAACCGGGGCCGGGGCCTAATTCGCCGGCGTTTCCAGGCCGGCGAGATACTTCTCCAGCCAATGGATGGAGTAGTCGCCGTTGATGATGTCCCGCTCGCGCACCAGTTTCTGGAACAGCGGGATGGTGGTCTCAATGCCGCCCACCACCAGCTCGTCCAGCGCGCGGCGCAGGCGCAGCAGGCATTCGTTGCGGTTGCGCGCATGCACGATCAGCTTGCCCGCCAGGCTGTCGTAAAAGGGCGGGATGCGATATCCCGAATACAGCGCCGAATCGAAGCGCACACCCAAACCGCCAGGCGTATGAAATTCCGCCACCTGGCCCGGCGACGGCCGGAAGGTGAAGGGATTTTCCGCATTGATGCGGCATTCGATGGCATGGCCTTCGAAGACGACATCGTCCTGGCGAAAGCCCATCGGGGCGCCGGCGGCGATGCGGATCTGTTCGCGGACGATGTCGATACCGGTGATGGCTTCGGTGACGGGATGCTCCACCTGCAGGCGGGTGTTCATCTCGATGAAATAGAAGCCGCCGTCCTCATAGAGGAACTCGATGGTGCCCGCGCCCAGATAGCCCAGCCTGGACAGCGCGCGGGTGACGACGGCGCCGATCTCGTCGCGCTCGGCGGCGTTGAGCGCGGGGCTGCCGGCCTCTTCCCAGACCTTCTGGTGGCGGCGCTGCAGCGAGCAGTCGCGCTCGCCCAGATGCACGACATTGCCGTGGGCATCGGCCAGGATCTGGATCTCGATATGGCGCGGCTTCTGGAGATATTTCTCCATATAGACCGTGTCGTTGCCGAAGGCGGCCTTGGCCTCGGCGCGGGCGGTGGAAAGGGAAAGGGCCAGTTCGTCCGCGTTCCTGGCGACCTTCATGCCGCGGCCGCCGCCGCCGGCGGTGGCCTTGATCAGCACCGGATATCCGATCTCCTGCGCAACCCTGGCCGCATCGGCGTCGCTGACCTCGCCGTCCGAACCCGGCACGGTGGGAATGCCAAGCTCCTTCACCGTCTGCTTGGCGGTGATCTTGTCGCCCATCATGCGGATGTGGTCGGCGGTGGGGCCGATGAAGGTCAGGCCGTGCTCGGCGATGATGTCGGCGAATTTGGCGTTCTCCGACAGAAAGCCGTAACCGGGATGGATCGCCTCGGCGCCGGTGATCTCGCAGGCGGCGATGATGGCGGGAATGTTCAGGTAGGACTGGGCGGCGGGCGCCGGACCGACGCAGACGCTTTCATCGGCCATGCGCACATGCATGGCATCGCTGTCGGCGGTGGAATGGATCGCCACCGTGGAGATGCCCATCTCCTTGCAGGCGCGGATGACGCGAAGCGCGATTTCGCCGCGATTGGCGATGAGGACCTTTTCGAACATGTCAGACGATGACGCAGAGGGCCTGGCCGAATTCCACCGGCTGGGCGTCGGTGACGCAAATTTCCTTCACCGTGCCGGACCTGGGCGCGGTGATGGAATTCATGGTCTTCATCGCCTCGACGATGAACAGCGTGTCGCCTTCCTTGACCGCCTTTCCCACCGCGATGAAGGCCGGCTTGCCGGGTTCGGGCGACAGATAGACGGTGCCCACCATGGGCGAGGGTATGGTGCCCGGCTGGGGGCCGGCGGCGGCCGCGGGAACGGGCGCGGCCAGGGTCGGCGCCGGGACGGGGAGGGATGCAGACGCAGCCACCGCGGCCCGGCTGACGCGGATGCGCGCGCCTTCGCGCTCGATCTCGATTTCGGTCAGACCGGTCTCGTTCAGCAGTTCCGACAGGGCGCGGATGGCATCGGCGTCCACCGACGGCTTGCCCTTGCCCCCCATCAGATTCTTCATCTCGTCCTTGATGTTCATTTGGAGTCCTTCAGAATTTCGCCAATGGCGTCGATGGCGCGCAGGTAGCCCTGTGCCCCCAGCCCCATCACGATGCCGGTGGCGCCGCGCGAGACATAGGAATGGTGGCGATAGGGTTCGCGCTTGTGGATGTTGGACAGGTGCACCTCGATCAGCGGGATTTTCAGCATCTGGATGGAATCCAGGATCGCGATGGAGGTGTGGCCATAGCCGGCCGGATTGAGGATGACCGCACTGGCGCCGGTGCGCGCCTCCTGCAGGAAATCGACGATCTCACCCTCGTGATTGGACTGGCGGAAGACGATGGACAGGCCGTGGGTCGCGGCCTGGGCGGCGCACATCTTCTCGACCTGGGCCAAAGTGGTATAGCCGTAAACCTCCGGCTCGCGGGTCCCAAGCAGGTTGAGATTGGGGCCATTGAGAATGAAGATTGGTAAGGTCTTGGATTGGTTTGATTTTTTTGCCATAGACAGTCCATGAGGCTGGGCGAGTCAAGCCTTATAATCGTACCCGGCACGGAACGGAAATGCTTAAGGTGATCCCCACATGGCGATGCAGGTAACCCTGAACGGCGAGGCGCGGCAACTGGATGAGGGGGTGTCGGTGCGCGGCCTTCTGGCCAGCCTGGGACTGGACCCGGCCAAGATCGCGGTGGAGCGCAATCTCCAGATCGTGCCGCGCTCGACCTATGACCAGGTGGTGCTGGCCGACGGCGACCGGCTGGAGATCGTGCATTTCATCGGCGGCGGAAACGCGCCGCCCCAGGCGGCCGCCCAGCAACCGCCGCAGGAAGCAAGCCCGGACAAGCCCTTCGTCGTCGCCGGGCGAACCTTCAAATCGCGCCTGATCATCGGCACCGGCAAATACAAAAGCTATGCCGAGAATGCGGCGGCGCTTGCGGCGAGCGGCGCGGAGATCGTGACCGTGGCGGTGCGCCGCGTGAACCTTACCGATCCCAGCCAGCCCATGCTGGTCGATTACATCGATCCGAAGAAGACCGTGTTCCTGCCCAACACGGCGGGCTGCTTCACCGGCGAAGATGCGGTGCGCACCTTGAGGCTGGCGCGCGAAGTCGGCGGCTGGACACTGGTGAAGCTGGAAGTCCTGGGTGATCGCAAGACGCTCTATCCCGACATGATCGAGACGCTGCGCGCCACCGAGATGCTGGTGAAGGAAGGCTTCCAGGTGATGGTCTATTGCAGCGACGATCCGCTGATGGCCAAGCGGCTGGAAGAGCAGGGCGCGTGCGCCATCATGCCCCTGGCCGCGCCGATCGGTTCGGGCCTGGGGGTGCAGAATCCGGTCGGCATACGCATGATCATCGAGGAGGCGAAGGTGCCGGTGATCGTGGATGCCGGCGTGGGCACCGCGTCGGATGCGGCGATCGCGATGGAACTTGGCTGCGACGGCGTCCTGATGAACACCGCCATCGCCGAGGCGAAGAATCCCGTGCTGATGGCGGAGGCGATGAAACACGCGGTCCGGGCGGGCCGGCTGGCCTATCTGGCCGGGCGCATGCCACGCCGCAGATATGCCGACCCCTCAAGCCCGCTGGCGGGGCTGATCTAGGCGCCTTGCATCTATCAACGCCGGTATCGCAGTGCTTCGACCACAAGCGCGAAGGCGGGCGACTGCTGCCGGCGGCTGGGATAATAGAGATGAAAGCCCGGAAAGGGGGCGCACCAGTCCGCCAGCACGCGCACCAGGCGGCCGTTGCGGACATGGGACAGCACCCGGTCTTCCGGCACGAAGGCCAGGCCGAAACCTTCCAGCGCCGCCTTCAGGCACAGACCGCCATTGTTGAAGGCAAGCTGGCCCTCGACGCGCACTTTCAGTTCGCGGCCGTCCTTCTCGAACTCCCAGGCGTAGAGCGCGCCGCTGGTGGTGAAGCGCAGGTTGACACAGGCATGGGCGTGCAGGTCCTGCGGCAGCTTCGGCTTCTTGTGCTGCTTGAAATATCCGGGGCTTCCCACCACCGCCATGCGCATGTCCGGCCCGATCGGTACGGCAATCATGTCGCGCGCCACCTGTTCGCCCAACCGCACGCCCGCGTCATAGCGGCCAGCCACAATGTCCGCGAAACCATGCTCGATGGTCAGTTCCACCTTGATGTCGGGATAGCCCGGCAGCAGGCGCGCCAGCGCGGGCCAGAGCACGGTTTCGGCGGCATGCTCCGACGTGTTGATGCGGATCGTGCCCGCGGGCTTCTCACGCAGGGCGGTCAGCGCCGCCAGTCTTGAATCAATGTCGTCAAAGGCGGGGCGCAGCGTCTCCATCAGCCGGTCACCCGCCTCGGTCGGCGCAACGCTGCGGGTTGTGCGGGTGAGAAGGCGCAGGCCCAGCCGGCTTTCCAGCCGCCGGACGGTGTGGCTGAGCGCCGATTGCGACGTGCCCAGCCGCGCGGCCGCCCTGGTAAAGCTGCGTGCCTCGGCCACCGCCAGAAAGGCTGAAAGATCGGAAAGCTCGGTGTGTTTCATTCATGAACCAAAGATATAGGTACATGCCGATATTAGCGCCTAATCGCTGAATGGCCCATCGCCTATCGTGCCCAATCATAGCGGCGGAGACGGCGATGCAGACGCGCAAACTGGGACAGGGACTTGAGGTTTCGGCCATCGGCCTGGGCTGCATGGGTCTCAGCTTTGGCTATGGGCCGGCCGTCGAAAAGGAGCAGGGCATCGCGCTGATCCGCTCTGCCTTCGAGCGC
The DNA here is from genome assembly GCA_048498895.1 of Pseudomonadota bacterium. Lineage (GTDB taxonomy): Bacteria > Pseudomonadota > Alphaproteobacteria > Micropepsales > Micropepsaceae > Rhizomicrobium. Next base: position 5,066 of record JBEHXB010000022.1, on the reverse strand, counting down.
GGCGTCACCTTCTTCGACACCGCGGAAGCCTATGGTCCCTTTGAAAATGAAAAGCTGGTCGGGGAGGCCGTCGCGCCGTTTCGGGACCAAGTCGTGATCGCGACCAAGTTCGGATTCCGGAATGCCAATCCGAAGGACGGTGTCGACAGCCGCCCCGAACGCATCCGCGAAGTCGCCGAGGCGTCCCTCAAGCGCCTGAAAACCGATCGCATCGATCTGTTCTACCAGCACCGCGTCGATCCGGACGTGCCGATGGAAGATGTCGCAGGCGCGGTGAAGAAGCTGATCCAGCAGGGCAAGGTCAGGCATTTCGGCATGTCCGAGGCGGGCGTCGGGTCGATCCGCAAAGCGCATGCCGTCCAACCCCTCGCGGCGCTGCAAAGCGAATATTCGCTGTGGTGGCGCGAGCCGGAAAAGGACATCCTGCCGGTTCTCGAAGAACTCGGCATCGGCCTTGTACCCTTCAGCCCCCTGGGCAAGGGGTTTCTGACGGGTGCCATCAACGCACGCACGAAATTCGACAGCACCGATTTCCGCAATATCGTTCCGCGCTTTTCGCCCGAGGCCCGCACTGCCAATCAGGCGCTCGCCGATATGCTGGGCCGCTTCGCGACGTCCAAGGGGGCGACGCCGGCGCAGATCGCGCTCGCATGGCTTCTGGCGCAGAAGTCCTGGATTGTCCCCATCCCCGGTACCACCAAGCTTCACCGTCTGGAAGAAAATTTGGGCGCGGCGAATATCGAGCTGACCGGCAGCGACCTGCGCGACATTGAAGCGGCACTGGCAAAGGTCAGGATCGAAGGCGAGCGCTATCCGGAAAGCTTGAAAACGCTGACGGGCCGCTAACTGCTCTTGGCCAGCTGTTCCAGTTCGCCGTCCTGGACCATGCCCGGATGCATCTGGCCGTTGACGATGAAGGTGGGCGTGCCGTCGATACCGACCTTGGTCGCCAGCGCGTGGCTTTTCTTGATGATGTCCTCGATCTCGGGCCGGTTCATGTCGGCGCGCAGCTTTTCCAGGTCCAGGCCTGCCTTCTGGGCGATGTCAAAGATCGCGGCGGCGTCCACCGGGTCCTTGTTGCTCATCATCGCGAAGTGGAAGGCCACATACTTGTCGGGCTGGTTGCGGGCCGCGATCGAGGCCCGGGCGGCCAGCACCGCATTGGGGCCGTGGATGTCCAGCGGCAGTTCGATGAAGGAGAAGCGCGTGTCCGCCTTGTGCGTCTCGTAGAATTTCTGCACCTCGGGCTGGGAGGCGCGGCAATAGGGGCAGTCATAGTCATAGAACTCGACCACGCTGTTCTTCGCATCCGCCGGTCCGGTGACGAAGGCAATCCTGGAATCGAAGAAACTCTGCTGGCCCACCTTTTTCATGGCGGACGCCTGCTGGGCCTGCTTCCTGGCATCGTCCAGCTGCTGCTGGCGGCCGATCATGGCGAGCGCCAGGTCCGGGTGCCGCATCAGCCAGGACTGCATCTGGCCCTCGTTGATGGGCATCATGCCCTGGTCCGCCAGGGTGACGACAATCGCCACCGCCAGCAGCGCGCCGCCGATGGCGCCAGCCACAGTTACCGCCAAGCCGCGCATCGATAGCACCTTCACTGCTGCTGGCGCGCCAGCGGACCGGCCGCGCCGATGATGTCATTGGCGCGCTGCCAATCGGGTGTGCCCTGGGGCAGCTTTCCCCGCGCGCGGGTGGCGAAGACGAGGGCCTTCTGCATGTCGCCGCCGTTGAAATAGAGTTCGGCGGTGGACAGGTTGGCCATGGGCTCGTTCTTCAGCGTGCTGTAAGCCTGGGCCGTCTCATACCAGGTGAACATGTCGTCATGTTCCGCCAGAAGGGCCACTTTCAGGTTCCTCAGCGCATCCCCCGCCAGCGAGGGATCGTCGGTGCCCAGCTGCGCGGTGGCCAGTTCCTGGCGCAGCAGGGGGGCACTGGGACGCAGGTCCACGGCCTTCTGATAGTCGGGAATGCCCTCGCGCGGGCGCGCCATGCTGACATAGATCTGGCCGCGCACTTCGTAGAAATAGGGGTTGTTGGGCTCATCCTTGATCAGGCTGTTGATCTCGTCCATCGCCTTCTGGAAGTTGGGCTGGCGCATATAGGCCATCGCGCGGGCATAGCGCGCGGGCGCGGAGGTATCGGATACCGGATAGCGGGTCAGCACCTGCTTCACCGGCAGCACGAAGCCGGCCAGCTTGGCCTGGACCATCTCGAATGTGTGCACGCTTTCGGGTGAATCCTGCACCTCGCGATAGGGCGAGGAATCCACCATGTCCTGCAGGTCCATCACGCGGTCCTGTCCGGTGGGGTGGTCGACGGCGAATTTGTCGATCTTGTAGGCGCTCATCGCCTCTTCCTGCGCGAATCGCTGGAAGGTGCGGTACATGCCGACCGGCGACTGGTGCGTGGCCAAAAGCAGCTTGGCGGCGATCTGGTCGGCGGTGGATTCCTGCACCCGGCTGAAGGCGGCGAACTGCGCCATCGCCATGGACTGGCCCACCTGCATGATCGCCATGCCTGCCTCGCCCGCGCCCGCCACCATGGCGGCGATGCCGGCCACCAGCGACAGCAGCATCGGCACGGTGGCCTTCTTGATGGCATAGGATGTGCGGGTCAGATGCCCGGCCGAGATGTGGCCGGTCTCATGCGCCATCACGCCGATCAGCTCGTTGGGTTTCTTCAGCCACAACAGAATGCCCGAGAAGATGTAGATGTCCTGGGGCTGGGTGGCGAATGCGTTGATTTCCGGGCTGCCCATCAGATAGACGTGCACATTGTTCACGTCCAGGCCGGCGGCGCGCGCCAGCGGCACCTCGTAATTGCGCAGCATCTCCTCGGTTTCGGTATCGCGCAGCACGCTCATGCCCTGGGCCTGGGCGGGCAGGACCACGGCCGTGAGCGCGCCCAAAAAACCGGCGGCGAACACCAGACGGCGCAGATGGCGGCGTGCGATCGGCAAGTGAGGCAACTCCTTCATGGCGGGCTTCGCACCACGGCGGCCCTGTCCTAAGCCCCATCCCCGGCCGACGGTATGGTCAGGGCGAGGCAAAAGCAAACCCGGCTTTCATCCGCCGCGTTGCTCGGGCATAAGAGGCCCGCAATCAAGGCCATTGGATTAAAGACCCTTCATGCGCCGCACTCCTGCCTTAATCGCCGTCCCCCTGCTTCTGCTGCCCCTGTCTGTCCTGGGCGGATGCACGGCCACGAAATCACTGGGAGAAAGCCTGGGTTCGATAGTGGGCCTTGGCGGCAGCCAACAGGGTATCGCATCGAGCGACGAAAACTCCACCGCCCAGCGGACCGGCATGACCGTGGCCGACGAGCCTCTGGCCGCGCGCGCCGGCGCCCGCGTATTGCAGGAAGGCGGCAACGCCGCGGACGCGGTCACCACCATGTTCTTCACATTGACCGCGACCTATCCGGTGGCGGCCGGACTTGGCGGCGGCGGCATCTGCCTGCTGCGCGATGCGGGCGCCACGCAGGCGATCGAATATGATTTCCTCGCACGCGCGCCATCGGGTGGTGGACCCTTTGCAGTGCCCGCGGCGGTGTATGGATTCCATGATCTGCAGAGCAGCCATGGCGCGCTGCCCTGGCAGCGCATGGTGGCACCGGGTGAGGCGTTTGCCGCCACCGGCTTTCCCATTTCCGAGGCGCTTTCCGCGCGCCTGGGGGATGCTGTGAATGTGGTGCGGCTGGATGCGGCGCTGGCTGCGGAATTCCTGGATGAATCGGGCCAGCCGCGGCCGGTCGGCACTGTGGTCCACAACAGCGACCTGGCGCTGACCTTGGCCAATGTGCGCCTTCAGGCCAATGACGGTTTCTACAAGGGCGTTACCGCCAGCCGCATCGCCAGCTATTCCGCGGCCCAGGGCGGTGCCGTCACGCTCGCCGAGCTGGCGGGCGTCAGCGACATGCAGGGCCCCGCGCGGGTTCGCGTCACGGGCCAGTTGACGGCCTGGATACCCGGTCCGCGCACCGGGGCAGGGGCCTTTGTCACCAGCCTTCTGGACAATCTGGCGCGCGCGCAGGCAGGCGGCCGGGGCGGCGAGGCGGCTGTAATGACCGCCGCGCGTCAAAGCCTGGCAACTTTCGGTGTCTCCAGCCTGCCCAAGGATATGGGATCGACCGGCTTTGCGGCGGTGGATTCAAACGGGCAGGCCGCAGCCTGCGCGGTGACCCTGAACGGACCTTTCGGCTCGGGCCACACGGCCGCGGACACAGGCGTGTCCCTGGCGGCCTCGCCGGCGGCGGGTCCGGCCGGGCTGGCCAGCGCCTTCCTGACGCCGCTGATCGCGGCCAGCGGCACCGACGTGGCGCTGGCGGGCACCGGCTCGGGCGGCCCCAACGGCACGGCGGCTGCCGCCTATGCGCTGCTGGCATCGTCCGGGGGGCGGATTCTCACCCACGCCACCATCCGCTCGACCGGGGTTGCGCCCTTCGACACGGTCAACATGATTTCCTGCGAGAACGGGATCTGCGTGGCGCTGCCCGATCCCGGTGCGCACGGCCAGGGCGCCGCGCCCGATCCGGGCGTGCAGGCGCCGTAAATGGCCATCATGAAAAAGGGCGCCGCTGGCGCCCTTTTTTGACTGTTCGTCGTTTGACTTGCCGAAGTCGGCGGCCGGAGTGGTTATTCGCCGCTGAACGTCCGCTGCCACCATCCCTTCCTTGCCGGTTTGGACGCCTGGGTATTGTCGTCCTCGCGCGGTGTCGTGTCGGGAATGTCGTCGCTTAGCGACCAGACCGGCGCCGAAGGCTTGCCGGGCGCGGACGGAGCGTCGCTGGGTGTCGTGTCGATCTCATCGGGGATCATGCCGAAGCGCTCGGATTCGGTAACGGCGCGGCGCGTCGCCGATCTCCCGCGCGGCGCCCGCTGCTCCCCGGCCTGTCCAGGCGACGGCTGTTCGCCGGAATTTTCTCCACCCGATCCGCCTTGAGCCTCCGCGGCCTGGGCCTCGCCGGTGGCGTGATTGCCCTGGGCTTCGGCGCCGGCATCCTGACCCGGCTGGTTGCGGCGGCGGCAGCAGAGGCGGGCGCAGAGGCGGACTCTCCCACAGAAG